>CAKSAI010000051.1 GCA_934434905.1 uncultured Lachnospiraceae bacterium
AAAGGAGCAATCAATGAGTATGAAAAAAGATGCTGCAGGTACGAATCGTGTTTTAGAGAAGGTATCAGCCTTCCTGAAGCGCAAAAATATTGTATTTTCCGCAAAGCGCTATGGTATTGACGCGCTGGGAGCCATGGCACAGGGATTGTTTGCCTCACTGCTGATCGGAACGATCATCGGCACACTGGGAGAGCAACTGGGTGTGAAGGTTCTTGAGGATATTGGTACGTTTGCCAAGGGAGCCACCGGCTATGCCATGGCGATCTCCATCGGGCATGCGCTGCTCTGTCCGCCCCTGGTACTGTTTTCGCTGGCGGCTGTGGGCGGAGCTGCCAACTCGTTAGGCGGAGCCGGCGGTCCGCTGGCGGTGCTGATCATCACCATCATAGCGGCAGAATTCGGAAAGGCTGTGTCTAAGGAGACGAAGATCGATATCATCGTGACGCCTCTTGTCACCATCGGGATCGGATGCCTGCTGTCTATGTGGTGGGCGCCGGCTATCGGAACCGGGGCAAAGGCGGTTGGAAGTCTGATTATGTGGGCCACCGAGCTGCAGCCCTTCTTCATGGGAATCATGGTATCTGTTCTGGTGGGAATCGCACTGACGCTTCCGATCTCCAGCGCAGCAATCTGTGCGTCCTTTCTGCTGAGCGGTCTGGCCGGCGGGGCAGCCGTGGCGGGCTGCTGCGCCCAGATGGTAGGCTTTGCAGTGTTGAGCTTTCGGGAGAACCGTTGGGGTGGTCTGCTGGCCCAGGGACTTGGCACCAGCATGCTTCAGATGGGAAATATCGTGAGGAATCCGAGAATCTGGATTCCGGCTACGCTTACCTCTGCCATCACAGGCCCGCTTGCCACCTGCGTATTTAAGCTTCAGATGAATGGACCTGAGGTGGCCTCCGGTATGGGAACCTGCGGCCTGGTCGGACAGATCGGTGTCTACACCGGTTGGGTGAATGACATTGCCGCCGGTACGAAGACGGCGATCACCGCCATGGACTGGATCGGGCTGATATTGATCTGCTTTATTCTTCCCGGTGTGCTGACCTGGCTCTTCGGCCTCTTCTTCCGTAAGATCGGCTGGATCAGGGAGAATGATTTAAAATTGGATCTGTAGTAACCGTTCAGCCGGGCAGAATTCTTCCAGCCCCAGATAATTCCTGCTGCACAGGCAGATGCCACCCAGCAAGGTTGCCGTGTCCTGCAGCGTGGACGGAACGATCTTACATTCCCGGCTCATCCGGTTTGAGAGCTTCCCGCAGATCTGTGCTGTTACGCCGGGAAGACGTGAGGTGACAGCACTGTTGATGACAATGAGCTGCGGGTTGAAGATATTGACGATATTGTTGATCCCGATAGCCATGTAGGTGACAAAATCATCGATGGCGGACAGGGCGGCGCTTTCCTTGTTCCGGTAGTCATTTACCAGATCATCGATGGTGCCGCTCTTATTTCTTTTCAGCTGATTGTATTCCTCCACAACGGCGGTCTCGGAAGCGTATTGTTCGATACAGCCATGATTCCCGCAGGGGCAGGGACGACCGCCTGGCTCCACGATGGTATGGCCGAATTCTCCCGCGAATCCGTCTGCACCGGTATAGAGCTTTCCATCCATGATGATTCCAAGACCGATACCGGAATGAACGCTGATGTTCACCAGGTTTGATACCTTATGGGAGAAGGTATTCTCGCCCAGGGCGGACAGGTTTGCTTCATTTTCGATAAAGACGGGCAGCCCGTAGTGCTGTTCCAGCTTTTCCTTCAGGGGGGCGTGCTCCAGATCATAGTAGGGCGTGAAGCGGATCTCGTTGTCCTGCACCACGCCGTGGATACTGAGGCAGATACCGGCAAGCTTTGGGACACCCACAGGCTTCGGGGCGTCGATGAGCTTCGGAGTGCCGGCAGGCTTCGGGGTGTCGGCGAGGCTGTCAATGATCTCATATAAGAACGGCAGCAGATCATCTTTCTGTGGATTCCAATGAAACTGACGGGAATGGCAGTGCTGCCCCAGTAGGTCCGAAAGCAGCAGGCTGATCCGTTCCAGTCCGATATCAAGGGACAGCGCATAGGCGCTGGTACCCCGGAAGGACAGCATGATGGGATGACGTCCCTTACTGGTCTTGGTGATTCCGGTCTCTTCTACCAGGCCTTCATCCAGAAGATTCTGTACCTGGCTGGAGACAGTGGCTTTGGTGAGGCCAAGCTGCTTGGCGAGATCTGCGCGGGAAATGCAGCCCTCGCGGATGATGGCTTCCAATATTTTATGATAATTCATGTCACGGATCAGTTCCTGATTTGCCGCCATGGAAATCTCCTTTCAGAATTCGCAGTGTTTCGTTTATTATAACGGAAGTTCTCTTAGTTTTCAAGAAATACAATAGTTGACAAAGTCAGACAGGAATGCTATCTTATAAATGGTGTTTGTCACTTGGGCGTGGGAGTCAGTGAAGGGGATGATACAGATGTATATTGATATTCATAGTCATTGCCTGCCGAATGTGGATGATGGCTCCGATAGTATGGAAGAGTCGCTGGATATGCTGCGGATCTATCAAAAGAATCGCATCGATGAGATCATCGCCACTCCTCATTTCCACTACCTGAGGGGAAGAACGGCAGCGCAGGAGATAAGAGATGGCACAGCAAGACTTCAGGAGGCCGCGAAGCAGGAAGGACTGCGGATCCGGCTCCATGCCGGAAATGAGATTTTTTACAGCCATGATGTGCCGGAGCTTCTGGCAAAGGGTGAGGTTCTGACGTTGGCGGATTCGCGCTATGCGCTGATAGAATTTTCACCGATGGAATGGCTCAAGAATGTGCGGGAAGGTCTGTATGAGGTGATGTGCGCAGGGTTTTATCCGGTGCTTGCCCATGCGGAGCGTGTGCTTGCAGTTGTGGAGAATCTGAAGGAACTGGATGCCCTGGTGGAACAGGGAGTTTACATTCAGGTGAACGTCAAGTCCGCCAAGACAGAGGGCGCACGCAGGATACGGCGGTTTGTGCTGGAGGCTGCCAGCCGTGACATGATCCATTTTCTTGCCACGGATGCTCATGGAAGCAGGAAGAGGATCCCGGACATCGACAAGGATCTCCAGTATATACGCAAGAAGCTTGGCACGGAGTTCCTGCATCGTGTCATGTGTGAGAACCCGGAAAAAATAATAAAAAACGAAACGATTTAAGGATGAAGAAGATGGGACAGAAGAAAGAAAATGACGAAGTAGAAATAGATCTGAGAGAGTTATTTGAGGTTATCATGTCCAAGTGGGTGGTCGTTCTGCTGGTGACCTTCCTGTTTGGCGTGCTGGCTTTCGCTTATGCCAGGCTGATGGTTACGCCGCAGTACCGTTCAACGGCCAGTATTTACGTTATCAATCAGCGGAATTCCGATGCCCTGACGTATACGGATCTGCAGGCAGGTCTGCAGCTGACAGATGATTACAAGGTGATCATCAAGGGGCGCTCCGTATTGGAGAAGGTGATCTACAGCAAGGGACTTTCCATGAGCTATGAACAGCTGGCCGGTAAGGTGTCTGTAAGCGCCGATGAGAATTCCCGCGTGGTTAATATATCGGTTACGGATCCGGATCCTTATGTAGCCCGTGAGCTGGCGGATGCAGTCTGTGCGGCAGCTTCCGAGAAGATCATCGATGTCACAGGCGTCAGCGCCGTTAATGTGATGGAGGAGGCGTATATTCCGACTGCTCCCTTCAGCCCGAACGCAAAGAAGACGGCGGTTCTTGGTATGGCAGTCGGCTTTATTCTCTCTGTGGGTCTGATCCTGCTGTTTTATCTGCTCAATGATTCCATCAATACGCCGGATGACGTGGAAAAGTACCTGGGCTTAAGTACACTGGGTTCGATTCCTATGACGGAACATGAGAAAGAGAAGAAGCTGAAGAGATCCGGCAAGAAGAACGAGCAGAAGAAGAGGTAATCCATATGCAAACCATAGAAATCCGAAAGACAGATGAATTAAGCTATCAGGCCAACGAGGCGTATAAGTCGCTTCGAACCAATCTGATGTTCTCCGGGGAGGACGTGAAGGCAGTTGTCATCACAAGCTGTACCCCGAACGAGGGAAAGACCAGCGTATCCATAAATCTGGCTTGCTCTCTGGCAGAGGCAGGAAAACGCGTACTTTATATTGATGCGGACATGCGCAGATCCGTTGTGGTAGGCCGTTATAAGATGGTGAATACGGCCTTCGGGCTGTCCCATTATCTGTCGGGACAGAAGAAGCTGGAGGAGGTATTGAACCAGACAAATCTGGATGGTATGAATATGATCGTGGCCGGGATTGTCCCGCCCAACCCTTCCGAGCTTCTGGAAGGAAAGCGGTTCGCGGATCTGATCCGGGCGGCCAGAAGTACCTATGATTATATTATCATTGACACCCCGCCGGTGGGCAGCGTGATCGACAGTGCGATCGTGGCCCGGCAGTGTGACGGAGTAGCGCTGGTGGTTGCTTCCGGTGAGATCAGCTACAAGTTTGCCCAGAAGGTGAAGTCGCAGCTGGAGATGGCCGGCAGTAGGCTCCTGGGTGTGATCCTCAATAAGGTGAATCTGAGTCAGGGCAGCCATTATGGCAGATATTATAAGAAGTACTACGGCGGATATTACGGGAAAGAGGAAGAATAACGGTTATGAAGAGAAAGCATTTTGTTGCCATATTTGCGGTTCTCGTCTTTGCCGTTTCCGTTCTGACGGTTGCCGGCGTGAGCTACAAGGATACGGAGCCGCCTAAAATATCATACGGGGAAGAATCAATTCATCTTGACGGAGCAGATGTGAGCACCCTGCTTGCAGATGTGCAGGCGCATGATAATAAGGATGGAGATGTAACGGATTCACTGATCATCTCCCGGTTATATCCGGCGTCGGACAATGCCGGGGTGGTCATTTACGCAGCCAAGGACACATCCAATAATGTTTCCGTCAAGCGGCGCAATTTTACCTTTGAGGAAGAGAACAAAGAGGCGATCTTTGCGGCGCTTAATATCACACTGGAGCCGGGGGAGCCGGATGACAGTACAGATCCGAATGGAAGCGATGCAGATCCAAACGAGGATGCTGCAGAACCGAATGGAAGCGATACAGATCCAAACGGAAATGCTGCAGAACCGAATGGAGACGGAACGAATCCGAACGGAGGGAATCCGGCAGGAAGCGATGAGCCGGAGGATAACCTGAATGGAAGCCTCGCGGATGAGGAATATGCGAAGCTGAAGGCTGAGAACCAGAGAAAGGGCTACCCCTTCATGCGTCTGAAGGTACATGAGGTGACGCTGCATGTGGGAGATCGGTTCTCAATTTATACATATATCAGTGAAGTGGGCGATGACGTTGACACCATCAATACTATGCTGCGGCTGGAGCATAATGTGGATACGTCGATGGCCGGCGTCTATCAGGCGAAGGTCTATGCCAGAGATTCGGATGGACATGTGTCCAATATAGAGCAGCTGAAGGTCACGGTGGTGGGGGAGTAGCGATACTCCCCTTCCTTTTACTATGAAAGGAGTTTTGAATGGAAGCTTATACCGGGTTCGCACAAGTGTACGATCTGTTCATGGATAATGTACCGTATGTGCAGTGGAGTGAGTACCTGATATCTTTATTAAAATCATACGGAGTGGAAGACGGACTGGTGCTTGACTTGGGGTGCGGCACAGGAAAGATGACAAGACTTCTTTCCGATGCCGGGTATGACATGATCGGTGTGGACAGCTCAGAGGAGATGCTGGAGATCGCCACGGAAGCGGAGCAGGAAGAAATACTATATCTCTGTCAGGATATGCGTGAGTTTGAGCTTTACGGGACGGTAGCGGCTGTGGTTAGTGTCTGCGATTCCATGAATTATATTCTGGAGGAAGAGGAGCTGCTTACCGTTTTTCGACTGGTGAATAATTATCTTGATCCGGGCGGAGTATTTATCTTCGATCTGAACACCCTATATAAGTACCGCGAGCTTCTGGGAGAGCAGACCATCTGCGAGAACCGGGAGGATGCCAGCTTTATCTGGGAGAACTTCTACGATGAGGAGGAACAGATCAATGAGTACGATCTGACACTTTTCGTTCAGGAGGAATCCGGACTGTATCAAAAGTTTGAGGAAACACATTTTCAGCGCGGTTATGAGCTTCTGACGATAAGACGACTTCTGGAGGCGGCAGGCATGGAATATGTGACAGCTTATGACGCGTTTACACGGGAAGAGCCGGGAGAAGACAGCGAGCGGATCTATGTGATCGCCAGGGAAAAGGGAAAGGAAAGAATATGACAGATTATATTGTAAGAGCAACAGCGGCGGACAGCCAGATACGGGCCTTCGCCATTACCTCCAGGGAGCTGGTGGAGAAGGCCAGGCTCTGCCATAACACCAGCCCGGTGGTTACGGCAGCGCTGGGACGCCTTCTGTCCGGCGGCGCTATGATGGGCGTAATGATGAAGGGCGAGGATGACCTGATGACCGTCCAGGTGAAGGGCAGCGGCCCGGTGCGGGGACTGACCGTTACCGCCGATTCCAAGGGAAATGTCAAGGGCTATCCGGAGGAGCCGGATGTAATCCTGCCGGCGAATCAGAAGGGAAAGCTGGATGTGGCCGGAGCTGTGGGCCCCGGAATCCTGAAGGTCATCAAGGACATGGGCTTGAAGGAACCGTATGTGGGTCAGGTAGCATTGCAGACCAGTGAGATCGCGGAGGATCTGACCTATTACTTTGCAGTCTCCGAACAGGTTCCCTCTGCGGTAGGGCTTGGGGTTCTCATGGAAAAAAATAATACGGTGAAGCAGGCCGGTGGTTTTATCATCCAGCTCATGCCCTTTGCGGAGGAGAAGCTGATCGCAGGGCTGGAGGAGAAGATTGCCGCTGTTACCTCTGTCACGGATCTTCTGGAGCAGGGCTTTACGCCGGAAATGCTGCTGGAACACATTCTGGGTGAGTTTGGTCTGGAGATTACGGAACGGATCCCGGCAGGCTTTCACTGTAACTGTTCCAAGGAGCGGGTGGAGAAGGTCATCGCCAGTATCGGGAGGAAGGATATCCAGGAGATGATCGACGAAGGAGAGCCCATCGAAGTGAAATGTCATTTCTGCAACTCGGCCTATGAGTTTACGCCGGAGGAGCTGACAAAGATCATAAAGTAAAGGAGATTCAAATGAAGCACGGATATATCAAGGTTGCGGCGATGACGCCCAAGGTGCGGGTGGCCGATCCTGTTTATAATGGGACGCTGATCTGTGAAAAAATAGACGAAGCTGTAGAAAACAGCGCGGTAGTGGCGGTTTTCCCGGAGCTGTGTATTACCGGGTACACTTGCGGGGATCTCTTCTGGCAGGAGACGCTGCTGACGCAGGCAAAAGAAGAACTGCTTAAGATTGCAGCACATACGGCGGGCAAGAATGTGCTTGTGTTCGTGGGGCTTCCCTTTGTCTGTAATGGGAAGCTGTATAACGTGGCAGCGGCAGTTTTTGACGGGAAGGTACTTGGACTGGTGCCAAAGACATGTATTCCCAATTACAATGAATTCTACGAGGCGCGGTATTTTACACCGGGAATGGAAGAGCCGGTGTCGGTGCAGCTTGGTGGACAGGCGGTACCTATGGGGACGCACCTTCTTTTTTGCGCATCCTCTATGCCGGAGCTTAAGATCGCAGCAGAAATCTGTGAGGATCTGTGGACGCCGAATCCGCCCAGCATCTCCCATGCGATGGCGGGAGGCAATCTCATCGTGAATCTCTCGGCAAGTGACGAGATCACCGGGAAGGATATATACCGGAGAAGTCTGGTGGCAGGGCAGTCCGCCCGGCTTATCTGCGGCTATGTGTATGCCAGTGCCGGAGATGGAGAGTCCACCCAGGATGTGGTTTACTCAGGGCATAATATGATCGCGGAAAATGGCCAGCTTCTGGCGGAGGCCAGACGGTTCTTAAACGAAACGGTATATGGCGAGATCGATATTTATAAAGTGAATGCGGAGCGCAGAAGGATGAGCACCTTCCTGACGGATAAGAAGGGCCATACGGAGATTCCTTTTGCCCTGGAACAGCGCGAAACAACGCTGACCAGGTTTGTCGACCCGGCACCCTTCGTACCCAGTGACAGGAGCCAGAGGGAGAAGCGCTGTGAGGAGATCCTGTCTATCCAGTCCCAAGGATTGAAGAAGCGGCTGGAGCATACCGGTTGTAAGTGCGCGGTTGTGGGAATCTCCGGCGGGCTCGATTCCACACTGGCTCTTCTGGTGACGGTGCGGGCCTTTGATATGCTGGGGCTGGATCGGGCAGGGATCTTCGGCGTCACGATGCCGGGCTTTGGCACGACCAACCGAACCTACGACAATGCTGTGAAAATGATAAAATGTGTGCAGGCCACCTTCCGTGAGGTGAGTATCAAGGATGCGGTGCGCGTACATTTTAGGGATATCGGCCAGGAGGAGACCTGCCATGACGTAACCTATGAGAACAGTCAGGCCAGGGAGCGCACGCAGATCCTGATGGACATTGCCAACAAGAACAACGGCATGGTTATCGGAACCGGAGATATGTCGGAGCTGGCGTTGGGCTGGGCCACCTACAACGGGGATCATATGTCCATGTATGGAGTCAATGCTTCGGTGCCAAAGACACTGGTGCGTCATCTGGTCCGTTATTATGCGGATACGGTGGAGGAGCCGGAGCTGTCTGAGGTGCTTTTGGACGTATTGGACACGCCGGTGAGCCCGGAGCTTTTGCCGCCGCAGGCCGGGGAGATCTCCCAGAAAACGGAGGATATTGTAGGGCCTTACGAGCTGCATGACTTTTTCCTGTATTATGTGCTGCGTTTTGGCTTTTCACCGTCGAAGATCTTCCGGCTGGCGCAGATCGCATTCGCAGGGGTCTATGAGGATACGGTGATCCTTAACTGGATGAAAACCTTCTACCGTCGGTTTTTCAGTCAGCAGTTCAAGCGCTCCTGCCTGCCGGATGGACCGAAGGTTGGTTCCGTGGCGGTATCGCCCAGAGGCGATCTGCGCATGCCAAGCGATGCCAGCGTGAGAATCTGGATGGAAGAGTTGAACCGTTTGGCTTAATAAATAGGGAGGAAGCCGGATGTTTGGATATATCATTGTAAATAAGCAGGAGATGAAGTTTAAGGAATTTGATCTCTACAAATCCTATTACTGTGGCTTTTGCCAGGAATTGAAGCGGCGCTATGGCAAGAGCGGTCAGCTTACCTTAAGCTATGACCTGACGTTTCTGATTCTGCTGTTAACCAGCCTGTATGAGCCGGAGACGGCAGAGGAGCACTGCCGATGTATTGCCCACCCCTTCGAGAAGCATCCCACCAGGGTGAATGAATTCACCGGATACGCGGCGGATATGAACCTGCTCCTGTCCTACTACAAGTGTGAGGACGACTGGCACGATGAGCATAAGGTAACCAGAAAGGCATTCTCCGATGTCCTGAAAAGGAAGGTTCGTAGAATCCGGGAGAAGTATCCGAAGAAGGCAGAGCTGGTGCAGGATCGTCTGAACCGGATCCATGAATGCGAGAAGGCGGACAGCGATAATATGGATGAGGCGGCCGGACTTTTCGGGGAGATTATGGCGGAGATATTCGCTGCCCGTTCGGATGAATGGGAGGCGGAGCTTCGAAGAATCGGGTTCTTCATGGGGAAGTTTATCTATCTGGCGGATGCCTATGAGGATGTAGAGAAGGACAAGAAGGAAGGAAATTATAATCCCTTTGGCAGATTGTATGGCACAGAGGAGTTCGAAAAGGTAAGCGGGCAGGTATTGACTATGATGATGGCAGAGTGCTCCAAGGCTTTTGAGAAGCTGCCGTTGATCGAATATACAGAAATTCTTCGAAATATCCTGTACTCCGGTGTCTGGTGCCGTTATGAGATGGTGCGCAGCAAGCGGAAGAGGGAATCAGTAAAGGCAGGAGACAAAGATTATGTATGACCCATATGCGGTGTTAGGTGTGAAGCGGGATGCGACGGATGAGGAGATCAAGAAGGCGTATCGGTCTCTGAGCAGAAAGTATCATCCGGACGCCAATGTCAATAATCCTAACAAGGATCAGGCGGAAGAGAAATTTAAGGAAATACAGCAGGCGTATCAGCAGATCATGGATGAGCGGGAGCACGGCGGCGCAGGCGGCTATGGTGCAGGTGGTTATGGCACAGGTGGCAGCTATGGCGCAGGCGGCTATGGATCCGGTGGCAGCTACGGCGGCGCGGGCGGCTATGGTCCCGGCGGGGGCTATGGAGGCTTTGGCGGTTTCGGAGGCTTCGGGGGCTTCGGGGGCTTTGGCGGTTACGGCAGCGCAGGCGGTTATGGCGGCCAGCAGAGAAGCACGGGCGCAAACGATGAGGAATCGACGTACAAGCAGGCAGCGGCGAATTATATCCGCAGCGGTCATTACAGCGAGGCCATTAACGTGTTGAACAGCATCAAGACCAGGGATGCCCGCTGGTATTATCTGAGCGCGATTGCGAATTCCGGTTCCGGAAACAATGTGACGGCCTTAGAGCACGCGCGGCAGGCCGCTGGTATGGAGCCGGGAAATATGGAATACAGGCAGCTTTTGACTCAGTTGGAAGGCGGCGGAAGCTGGTACGACACCCAGAGAGCGCCCTATGGCTCCGAAGGAATGGGCAACAGCAGTATGTGCAGCAGGATATGTCTTACATATCTGCTCTGTAATCTGTGCTGCGGCGGAGGCGGCCTGTGCTGCGGCGGTATGCCGTACCGGTATGATATGTAGTCTGGATAATTTTCAGCCAGGGAGAGTAAGTTGATATGGTAGAACATAAGAGTAAAAATAAGAGCTATGAGATCGACATGTGCAGCGGTTCGCTGCTTCCAAAGATCTTGTTGTTCTCACTGCCGCTGATGGCATCGGGAATCCTGCAGCTTTTGTTTAATGCAGCGGATATCGTGGTAGTGGGACGTTACACCGGGAATGAAGCGCTGGCAGCCGTGGGCTCTACCAGTGCGTTGATCAACCTATTGGTTAATCTGTTCATTGGGCTCTCCGTAGGCGTGAATGTCATGGTGGCAAAGTATTACGGAGCCAGGAAGGAACAGGATATTCACGAGACGGTACATACTGCAGTGCTGGTAGCTGTTCTGGCCGGAGTGGTTCTGACGGTGATCGGTGTGCTGGCATCGGAGCCGTTGCTTCAGTTGATGGGAACGCCGGATGACGTCATCGATCAGTCGGTACTGTATATGAAGATCTATTTCCTGGGGATGATCGGGACACTGGTATACAACTTCGGCGGTGCTGTCCTAAGAGGAATCGGAGATACCAGGCGGCCGCTGTATATCCTGTTTGCAGCGGGCGTAGTCAATGTGATATTTAATCTGATCTTCGTGATCCGGTTTAAAATGGGAGTGGCAGGTGTGGCGACAGCTACCGTGATGTCACAATTCCTGTCGGCAGGTCTGGTGGTGTACTGTCTGGTGAAGTCGGACAGCAGCTATCAACTGAACCTAAAAGAGCTTAGCATCAATGTCAGCAAGCTGAAGGAGATGGCAGGAATCGGAATTCCGGCGGGAATGCAGGGAGCGGTATTTTCCATCTCCAACGTATTGATCCAGTCCTCGGTGAATTCCTTTGGATCCATCGCTATGGCAGGAAATACTGCCGGTGCCAATATCGAAGGCTTTGTGTATGTGGCTATGAACACCTTTCATCAGTCAGCCTTAAGCTTCACCAGTCAGAATTATGGAGCGCACCAGTTCAAGCGTATCGCGCGGGTGGTCTGGATCAGCCTCGGACTTGTCACTGCCACAGGCTTGCTGCTTGGAAACGGTGCATATCTGGCAGGCCCTCTGCTGCTTCAGATCTATAGTGAGGATGCAAATGTGATCGCCTACGGATTACTGCGGATGTCCATCATTTGTACCACCTATTTCCTGTGTGGTCTGATGGATGTAATGAGCGGCTGTCTCAGGGGATTGGGACATTCCGTGATCGCTATGGTGGTGTCCATGCTGGGAGCCTGCGGGCTTCGGATCATCTGGATCTACACGATATTTGGTGCCAACAGAAGCCTTCCGGTGCTGTACTGGTCTTATCCGGTGAGCTGGGGACTGACGTTTCTGGTGCATGTGATCTGCTTTGTGACTGTTCTCCGGGGAATTAAGAGGAGGGCGGCACAGAATGCTGTTAATTCATGATGGGAAATACCGCAAGAAGACTGTGGGGTTAAGCTTTCCCACTCCGAACATTAGAAATAGAAAACCCGAAGGTTTTGCACACCTCCGGGTTTTTTGTTTCTCGTTCGTCATGGACTTGTTTTGTCCTATTATTTTCTCTTCTTCGTATCCTTTGTGTTCTTTGCCTCAGCCTGGGCTTCGGCAGCCTTGGCCTTTAATCTTGCCATAAAGCCCTTCTTCTTCTGCTTCGTCTCCAGATTTCCGCGCAGGCCCTTGACACCGGTGATATAGAGACCGCTGACAACAGCCTTCACTTCCTTCTTAACAGGAATGGAATCAAAGATTTCAGCGTCACAGATCAGAGAAACAACCTTGGGGCCAACCTTGGCCTTGACAATGGGAACCTTGGAACGGCGCAGCATCTTGGGCGTCTGCTCCACCACCATGGCGGGAAGACCGGCGTCCTTTAAGCGCATTCGCTTCTTGTCAATGATCAGCATGGACATGGTCTGGGCAGTGGCGGCGATCTGCGCGTCCTGCTCCGCTTTCTTCTTCTGTGACTTCTTGCCAAGTATATATAACGCGATAATAGCAGCCACCAGGATTACGGCAATTACAATCAGTACAATAAAAATCGGCTTCACTTTAAGAGTCCTCCCTTTGAAGATATTTTCGCAATGAAGATTGTACCATTGATTTCAAGAAAAATCAATGGTACAATGAAAAATAGCTGAGCGTTAGCGAAGCTATTTGCTACTTCTCGATTCGAAAAGCGAATCGAGAAGGTTCCCGAACAGAGCATTAGCGAAGCTATTAGGAGGAAGATATGGACAGAGTACAGAAAATAACGATTACCGTCAGCCTGATCGTGATCCTGGCACTGGCGGCAGTTCTTGGAATCTTTCTATGGAAGGAAGGCCATAGCGGTAAGCATGCACCGGAGGATGGAACAACTGTTTCGGACGGAGTAAACCGGACGGACAGTGAGAACGGTGCAGGAACGGGAGAGAATGGAAGTGACACGAAGGATCCTGACGGGGACGCAAATGGGTCGAACGGGGGCCAGAATGACGTGAATGAAGACGATTCGAACGATCCGAACGGAACCGGAACAAAAGAACCGGTGGCACCGAAGCTGTCAGATATCAGCATGGTATTTACCGGGGATGTGATGCTGGGAAGCACAGTTCTTGGCAATTATGACAGCAGAGGACTGAGCGGTATCCTGTCGGAGTATCTGCAGAACGAGATGACAGGGGCAGATATTACTATGATTAATCAGGAGTTTCCGTTTTCCACAAGAGGGACGGCTATGCCGAACAAGAAATATACTTTCCGGGTGGATCCCTCTTATGTGAAGGTGTTTCACGAGATGGGGGTTGACATTGTGAGCCTGGCAAACAATCATGCGTTGGATTACGGTACGGACGCTCTTGAGGACAGCTTCACAACCTTGGATCAGGCAGGAATCCCCTATGTGGGTGCAGGGGACAACAAGGAGCGTGCCGAGCGGGCCATTTTCTTCGAGCGTGGCGGGAGAAAGGTGGGATATCTGTCGGCTTCCCGCGTGATCCCAGTGGTTTCCTGGAACATTGAGAATCAGCAGCCGGGGCTGTTCTGTACCTACGACAGCACGGCACTGGAGGCGGCTATCCGCAAAACCAAGGAGCAGTGCGACTATCTGGTGGTATATGTACACTGGGGCATCGAACGTCAGGATCGCCCGGAACAGTATCAGCGCACACTGGCCCAGGCTTACATCGACGCCGGGGCGGATCTGGTGGTCGGTGCGCACCCCCATGTGCCCCAGGGAATCGAATATTATAAAGGAAAACCTATTGTATACAGTCTTGGAAACTTTATTTTTAACCCGAATATGGTGAAGACATACATGCTGAAGGTCGTCTTTGATACTGCGGGGGAGAGTCATCTTACGGTGATTCCGGTGGTGACAGCCTCCGCGCTTACAAGGAACTTGGAAGGGCAGGAGGCGCAGGAGATGTATCAGTACCTGCAGGGGATCTCTTATGGTGTCTCAATCGACGGGGACGGCCGGGTGGCGTTGCAATAGCAGCCGGGACGCTGTGGGATAGCAGCCGAAATTCCCTGCAAGCGATATCTCTATGATAAGATTTCCATCCGCTGCATATGATTAAGAAAGAAAATCTTGGAGCGGTATGTGGATAATCCGAAATTTGAAAATCTCCTGAATCTGGCGCTTGACGCTACCGAGCGGGAGCGGGAGAAGTCCCTGAATCTTGGGGTGGGCTATGAGCCGGTGGGGCAGACCTGGGATCTGATCGTGAAGTATTCGGGGAATATCGTGCGGCTGTCGGAGGAGTATCCCCAGATCCTGGTGCGGGAGCTGTTAAATGAATATGCGATCCTTCAGGTGCCGGAGAATCTTGTGGACGTAGTGGCACAGGCACCGGAGGTGGAATTTGTAGAGAAACCAAAGAGGCTTTTTTTCGCTGTGACACAGGGAAAGAG
>CAKSAI010000052.1 GCA_934434905.1 uncultured Lachnospiraceae bacterium
ATTTGCTTGAGTCTAGGGAAATTCTGAAAGCTTTATATGATAATTATCTCGCTGATATGGAATTATATCAGGCAAGCCAGGAAGCCGTTTTGCGTTCACGCTCCTTGTTTCAAAATATCTATAAAGAACTCAACAAGGAGTCCAAAAACTTCTCGCCGGGACTTATTGAGGGAAAAAGTAAAACAAGAGATTACGCAACCTCTATTCAATGGCTGACAATGGCGCATATCGTCAATCAGTCTTTTCAGTTGAAAGAGCATATTACCATGCCGCTTATGCCGGATAACGAAAGCAATTTCCGCCTGTTTCTCGGCGATATCGGAATGTTCTCATATCAAAGCGGTATTAACGCAGCTTCGTTTGTATCAAGCGAAAGAGAAAATACACTGTCCGGCATTTTCTTTGAAAATTTTGTTGCCAGCGAGCTGATTGCAAAAGAGCATACGCTATTCTATTGGCGTGGAAAAGCGTATGCTGAGCTTGAATTTATTATTGAATCGGATAATAAACTGTATCCGATTGACGTCAAAAAAGGCAGGGGCACCCTTAATTCTCTTGAAAAGTTTTCAAATCATAATAAGTTTGAGTATGCCATTAAGGTTTCTAAGAACAACTACGGTTACAATGACGAGCAAAAGCTGCTCACAATACCGTTTTACTTTGTTCCCTTTGCCGCCAAAGACCTTGCGGACGGAACGATGACACTATAGTATCATCCGATCTTTCCATGCTGCATCAACACCGGCATAAAAATTCCTCCCTGGACGCTACGATTCCGGAACAGCGAGCTTTCCTCATGTTCCGGAGAATCCACATCATACCAGTCGCCGAAGGGAACGCGGAAGACCGTCTCCCTCATATGACAGGTGATGGTGGCAAAAATCGACTCACGGTACTTTGGATTGTCCTCAAAGCAGGCTACAAACGCCAGCCAGTCGCTCTTGGTGGAGTTGATATCGGAGTACAGCCGCACCCCGTACCGGTGAAGATTCTCTCTGTAGCAACTGACTTCCCTGGCGTATGTCTCCTTCTTAAACAGACCTGCGCCAAAGAACAGGTCAAAGGCCAGATTGTATTTCAGGCTGTAGGTATCGTCGGTATCGTCAAAGGTGGCAGGCAGATGGCGGAATTTCTCTCCGTAGCTTTCCACCAGAGATGCCAGCTCCCTGGCCTGCTTCAGATAACGGGAATGTGCTTCCTCCACGCCTACTGCCGCGCACATCTGCGCATATGCGTACAGCGCCACGGCCGCCTTGATGGTGAGGTTGATATTGTTTGCTTTTCTGCCGCAGAAATCATCGGTACAGAGCTGATTTTCCGGATGTTTTCCATGGACAGCCAGATAATCCGCCCACCGCTGCATGATGGGCTCTTCTTTTCCGTCGCGGAGATAAGCCGCGTAAGTCAGGATCAGGACATTGGCGCTCTCCTCCACCGGCATCTGTCGGTTATGGTCATAATAATCCTTGTTCACCGGATCCGCATACACCTTGGGCAGCGTGTCGTACCGCGCCCCCTTCACATACTTATTCCCTTCGCTTTTCAGCGCGTAATACTGCCCGTATACCAGTGGATAGATTCCCACGTCATGGGGCGCAAAGGGATATACCCACACGTCCTTATGGGCAAATTCAAAAATCGGGTATAACATTCCCCGCAGCAACTCCGGGTTATAGCGCAAAAACAGTGGTGCGGACGGATACGTGACGTCCAGCGTGGCGATGCACCCGCAGGAGCCGCACTCATAAGACAAAAATAATGTCTTCCCGGTAACATGATCGCGCACCAGCTTATGAGCGCCGATGGACTGGATCAGGGAAGCATTGCACAAGGTGACATACTCCTCCCCAAAATTTCCCCACTCCTTCCGGTACTCCTCCATGTGCTCCCGGCAGCTTCGGAAAATTTCTTCCGCATGATCGTAGGATTCCTGCATGGCGTCGCAGATGGTTTTTCCATCCCGGAAATAATATCCCTGAAGGGGGCGGCCAAAATAATTGATGGACACCACGTCATCAAACCCAATCATGAAAAACCCATGTTCCGTAAGTGAATTCACCCCACAGGCATATTTGCGTCCCTCCCGCTCTTCTATGCTGCAGGTCTCGCCGGATATGTACCAATACCCCCAGTCCGGGCCTGTCAGATCCCGGCTGCAGGACAGACTCAGCTGCCGCTCCAATCCCATCACGGCACACTCAAAGCCGTCAAAGGCAGTCACCATTCCCGTGACCGCTTCCTTCCGTTCCTCATCCAGAACCGTGTCATAGCAGAGCCGTTCCTCCGCCTCAAAACAGATGGTGGCATGCTCCACCTCTTTCTTCATCACGACATCATATTTCAGATAGCAGACCGGACAGGACAACACCGTGAGATCCTCCGGAAACAGAGGGGACACAAATTGTACGGTCAGATCCAAAAGGTCAGAGGTAAAGGCACATTCGGTGACAAATCCCTCCGTTCGGATATAGCACTGGGTAAATGAGCCGTCGCCCTCCCCCAGAAATACCAGCTTCCTGCCGTCAGCCACGATATAGCCGTTCAGTATTTTTTTATTTCCAACCCAGAATACGGGATTATTCCTGTTGATTTCCTCATCGTTTGCCCATATGGAAAAAAACGGGTCTTTCACAAACAGCGGGTATGCCGCAAATTCTCTTTTCATCTCATTCTCCTATTTTCTCGAATTTTTCTTTCAAAATGCGTTTATAATACAAAACCGGTACGGCGCTCCAGGCATGGCAGAGGCTTCCCGTGCGGTCAAAGGCTTCCGTCCCCTCCTCAGTCTCCCAGAAGGAGGTGGCCCCGGCCTCCAGCATGGCCCCGTACCGTGCGCGAATATCCTCCAGCACAAAGTCACCGTTTTCCGGATCCATGGCAAGCAGCGCGTCATAGACAAATCCCCGCATGGAAAGTGTCGCCGGAATCAATCCCTGCCCGGTCTTGATCGCCTCAAATGTCCGCGCTTCCCCAAGACCGATCAGCACCGCCATGGCGTTGCCTAGCTGGCTGAACAGGTCCTTATGTTCGGTGGAGACGCAGTAAAGTCCGGATTCCTCCGCAAAAAAGCTCCTATGGATATCCTTTTTCAACTTTTCCGTGTCGGACTCCACCTGTACGCCTTTTCGCTCGCACAGATAGCGAAAACGCTCCCAGGCATAGAGAAATCCGCAATTTAAAATCAAGTATTCCTTCCCGCCCTCATCTCCGGCGCTGTAATAGCTCCATTCGTAAAAATTCCAGAAGGGTTCCTCCCAGGTGGTGATCAGCCCATGCTCGTTGAATCTGTCTAAAAACGCCTGCATAATTCCAAGTACCGTATCCCACACCTCATCCAGAATGGTCTCGTCCCCGGTTGCTTCTATATATTCCTGCACGGCCACCACATACATCAGAGAGAAAAAGGGAATCCCGCAGGTCTCTTTCCGTGGACTCACGATTTTCAACAGTCCGTTGCTGTTCCTGTCCTTAGCAATAAATACGAGATTCGCCCGCTGAAAAGAGGTTTCTTCAAATACCTCGTACCCGCACAGCATTTGATTCCTGCTATCCAGCGCATACAGCGCCTGCTCCCGCCAGGGGCAGTCCTCATAATGCTCATGCATGCACAGCCGGAGGGTGCGCACACACGTATCGTATATCTCCTTGTCAAGTCCGATTAACCTGTGCGTTCTTTCCTTCACCGGATAGTTGGCCTCCCGGATACCGATTGCTTCCACCTCCACCTCTTCTTCGCAGAGGATCTGCAAATAACGGCAGCCCAGACGCACAAAGAACTGTTCAAAGCTGTTTTTCCCCTCCCTGCAATAGAAATCCAGGGAGAAATCGTAATCACCCACCAGCCGGCGCACCTGGCCGTCCGCCAGATGTTCGCCCCATGCCACCTTCACCTTGCATGCTTTCCTGCACTTCACCGTAAGGTACAGATATCCCGCCGTTTCAAATCCGATATCATAAATTTTCTTTTCTGAATCGCATAGAACAGCTTCCTTCCACTCAGAAAGCTCCAGCCGCTCAACCGGACGGGGCAGGATCCTGCATGTCCGTTTCATCGACTTGCAGGGGATTCTGACGCTCTTTTGGGGAGATTTCTCCGCCCGATCCGTTGCTTCGTGCCCGCTTGGTCCGCCTTCTGGGGCACTCACCATATCCGAGGCGTAGCCCAGCGCAAAATTAATCTGGCGGGGCGCGTGCTGTCGATACCGCCTGTCATAGCAGGCATACACCCTCTCGTCGCTCACCGCAACGGTTCTTCCATCCTCCATCACTTCAAAGAACAGTCCCGGACCATCGTCTATATGTGTAAACGTATCAAGACCTTCATAACGCACCGTGATCTTTAATACATTGATCCCGTTTTTAACAAATCCTGTCAGATTGATCCTATCGTAATATTTTTCAAAGGAATAACCCGGAAACTGGCCAAAGCCCACACGTACGCCGTTCAGATATGCGATATAGTTGGTTTCCGCACATATGTGAAGAATACAGTTTCCCCGCTTATAGGAAAATTTCGTTTCAAAAGACACATATTCCTCCGGTGCATACTGCACATCCGGCCAGATCCACGCTGCATTTTTCGACTTCATTTGTTCTCTCCGCTCTAAATTACTCTGATAACATAATGATACGTGAATTTCTCCTGCTTGGTAACCGAATAGAGTGCAAAAAAAAGTGGAAAATCCTGCACTTTTACTTTTGGTGCAAAATTTTCCACTCAACAATTACTCTCTTTGATTCATTTTTCACGTAGGCAAATTTCTACTCCATCAACAGCACATGCTCCGGAAGCTCCCCGCATACCCTACCGGATATGATCTGATTGGACAGCTCCTCCTCCGAATCCAGCGCCACACGCACATATTCCGGGGTATAGCCCGTGAAATACCGCTTCCCGTCCACAAAAACAGGTTCCTCCATAAGAACTTCCACATGTTTTCCATCGTACCAGTGTACGAAAGCCTCGCTCATTCCGGCGGTGTCTGCAAACAGCAAATCGCTTCTTTTTGCCTTAATCTCCTCCGGCACCTGATCCGTCATAACAGCCGCCCTCGTTCCCTGCCTTCTGGAATACTTAAAAATATGGATTTCAAAAAAGGCGATTTCCCGCAAAAACTCACGGGTCACTTCAAACTCCTCCTCCGTCTCTCCGGGAAAGCCCACGATCACGTCCGTGGTGATAGCAGGGTGTTCAAAATACTTCCGCAAAAGCTTCACCCCCTGCCGGTACTCCTCACAGGTATAACGGCGGTTCATGCGTTTCAACGTGGCGTCGCAGCCGCTCTGCAGAGAAAGATGGAAGTGTGGGCATACCTTGGGCAGAGCCGCCAGCTCCCTGGCAAACTCCTCCGTGACGATCCCAGGCTCCAGCGATCCCAGCCGGATACGCCGGATCCCCTCTACCTCATGAACCTTCCGGATCAGGTGCAGGAGATTTTCTCCCTTGTCCACGCCGTAGGAACTTAAGTGGATACCGGTCAGCACCACCTCTTTATATCCGTTTTCCGAAAGGCACTTTACTTCCTCAAGCACATCGGAAAGCTCACGGCTTCTCACCCGCCCCCTGGCATAGGGGATGATGCAGTAGCTGCAGAACTGATTGCAACCATCCTGAACCTTGATAAAAGCCCGTGTATGCTCGGCAGTGCGTGTTACCGACAGATTTTCATATTCGGTAGGCCCATTGATATCAATGATATCTCCCGAAGCCTCTCTCTGCGCTTCAAAAGCCTCCAGCATGGGAATCAGCTCATGCTTCTTATTGTTCCCGATCAGGATATCGATAGCCGCATCCGCCTTCACCTGTTCTTCGGACGTCTGCACGTAGCAGCCTGCCGCCACCACAATGCTGTCCGGATTCAGCTTCTTCGCCCGGTGCAGCATCTGCCTGGATTTGCGGTCAGCAATATTGGTGACGGAACAGGTGTTGATCACATAGACGTCCGCCTTCTCCGAGAACGGTACGATCTCATATCCATTCTGTTCCAGCAGCTGCTGCATGGCCTCCGTCTCATACGCGTTTACCTTGCAGCCAAGATTGTGCAATGCCGCTCGTTTCATTTCATTTTTCTTCCTTTCTATATAAACTGCCGAAAAACATCCGTTTTTTGTCCCGCGAAATTGGTTATGGTGCCATTGACATTTTTTGTCAAAACCGTTACCATAAAGAAAAATCAGTTCTGTTTACTGATTTTTGGACCAACATCATTCAAAGGAGGTTTTTGCTATGAAGACAGTGCAGATTTCTTTAAACTCAATTGACAAGGTGAAGTCTTTCGTGAACACCATCACTCAGTTTGAGTACGACTTCGACCTGATTTCCGGAAGATATGTCATTGATGCCAAATCCATCATGGGTATCTTCAGCCTGGATCTGTCCAAGCCCATCGACCTGGCCATTCATGCTGAGAACGACATGGACGAGATTTTGGAAGCATTGAAGCCATATCTGGTATAGGTCAATCGATCTCATAGGCCATGCGCACTATGAGAGGAAACAACGGGAAGCATATCCTATGATTCCTGTTGTTGTTTACCAAAGAACTCCTCCCCCGGCAACCGCCGGGGGTTTCTTTTTGCTCGCAATATCCCGCCATCGCCCTATGCTTCCACCACAATGGTCTCCACACTGTCAATCGCTTCCTGAACCAGTTCATCAATCTTCTCCGCCAGCTTCTCCTCCGAACGCCTTATAACCTTCAGATTCGGCTTCGTCACCGGATGCTTGGCCACAAAGATGGTGCAGCAATCCTCAAATGGCAGAATAGATGTCTCATAGGTTCCGATTCGTTCCGACACATCCACGATCTCCTGCTTGTCAAAGCCGATCAATGGCCGATACACCGGCATGGTACAAACCTCATTGGTGGATGCCAGCGACTGCATCGTCTGGCTGGCTACCTGCCCGATGCTCTCTCCGGTGATCAGTCCCAGGCTTCCCATCTCCTTGGCAAAATTCTCAGCGATCCGCATCATATAACGACGCATGATGATTGTCAACTCGTCATGGGGGCATTTTTCATAAATATACAACTGAATATCGGTAAAATTCACTACCTTCAGGTTGATCGGCCCTGTATACTTCGCCACAAGCTTCGCCAGATCAATGACCTTCTGCTTCGCCCGCTCGCTGGTATAGGGCGGCGCATGGAAATAGGTGGCATCGATCTGCACACCCCGCTTGGCTATCATATACCCAGCCACCGGACTGTCAATTCCGCCAGACAGAAGCAGCATAGCCTTTCCTGCAGTGCCAACCGGCATTCCACCCGGTCCCGGAAGGATCTCTGAATAGATGCTGATCTTCCCGCGAATCTCAATATTTACCATGATATCCGGGTGGTGCACATCCACCTTCATTTCCGGGAATGCCTGAAGGATCTTCTCGCCCATGACCGCGTTGATCTCCATGGACTCCATGGGGTAATCCTTCCGGCCCCGTCTTGCATTTACCTTGAAGGTTTTATTCTTATCTGGATAACGGGCAGAAAGATAGGCGATCACGTCAGCGCAGAGCTTATCAAAGCCCTCATCCTCCACCAGCACTACCGGACAGATTCCAACAATACCGAATACATGCTGTAATCTTTCAAGTACCTCTTCGTAATCGTAATCGGTAAGTGCCTCCACATAGATCCTGCCCTGTTCCTTGGAGATAAAGAACTCCCCCTCCGCTGGCTTCAAGGCATATTTGATCTGGTGTACCAGCGCATCCTCGAACAGATGGCGGTTCTTTCCCTTGATTCCAATCTCTCCATATTTGATCAAAAAAGCTTTGTACATGATTCTCTCCTTTTCTAATGCCTGGTATACCGTGCCAGCATTGGCACCAGCTCTTTCAGGGCTGCAAGGCAATACTCCACTTCCTCCAACGTGTTTTCCGTGCTGAAGCTGAAACGGACGGTGCTGTCTAAGTACTCCTTCTTCACCCCAATGCTCTTAAGTGTCTCACTGATAGCTGGCTTATTGGACGCACAGGCGCTTCCGGCGGACACATAGATCCCCTTATCCTCCAATGCATGCAGAAGAACCTCGCTGCGCACCTTATCGAAGCTGACACTGACGATATGGGGCGCGGCTTCTGCAACCGTCTGCTGTTTCCCGCCAGACACATCCACTGCACCACCATCGGCCGCCACACCGGGCACATCCACTGCGCCATCAACGGCCGTCACGCCAGGCACATCCGCCACGCCGTTCACATGCGCCCACTCCACATCCGCAAGCCCACGGATAAAGGCCGCCCGCAATCGGTACAGGTGCGCCTGCTTCTCCTCAAAATCGGTGTAAGCCTCCATGGCAGCCTGTCCCATCCCGGCGATTCCGGGAACATTCTCGGTACCGGAACGCATGCCCTTCTGATGGCCGCCTCCAAAGATAATAGGTTTCAGCTTCGTCTTCTCTTTTACATACAAAAATCCTACCCCTTTCGGGCCGTGGATCTTGTGACCGCTGACCGACATCATATCGATTCCCAGCTTCTTCGGATAGATCCGAAACTTCCCATAAGCCTGAATGGCATCCACATGGAACAACGTATGCGGATTCTTCTCCTTGATGATTCGCGCCGCCTCTGCAATGGGCTCCACCGTGCCGATCTCATTATTCACAAACATGATGGACACCAGAATGGTCTCCTCCGTCACCACCTCCCGGAGCTCCTCCAGAGAGATCAGCCCCTGTTCATCCACTTTAAGCCAGGTGACAGCAAAGCCCTGTTCCTCCAGGAAATGCATGGTATTTGCCACCGCAGGATGCTCAATCCCGGTGGTGATCAGATGCTTTCCTGCGCGCTGATTGGCCATAGCCGCTCCGATGATGGCAAGATTATCTGCTTCCGTCCCGCCGGAGGTGAAGATCAGCTCCTTCTCATCCACCCGCAAGGTTGCCGCAATCCGCTTCCTCGCCTCCCGGATGTATCGTTCCGCCTCCACCCCTTTCAAATGCAGGGAAGAAGGATTGCCATAATCCTCCATAAAAGTCTTCACCATGATATCCCGCACGCCTTCTGAGCAGCGGGTGGTGGCTGAATTATCAAAATACGCTTCCATACAGTTCCTCCAAAATCTTTCCTTACTCTTCCAGATGATATAGCAGGATCGATAACATCGTCATGCCCGCTGTCTCTGTCCGTAAAATACGATTCCCCAGAGAAAGCAGCTCCACATCCTGTTGAGCCGCCGCAATCTCCTTCTTGTCAAATCCGCCCTCCGGGCCAATGAAAACCCCAAGGCTTCCTTCCCGCTTCAGGCTGCCGATCACCTGTCTGGTATGCTCCATTCCCCGCTCATTCTCATAGGGTAGCAGACGCACATCCAATTCTTTTGCATAATCAAAGGCCTCCGCAAAGGTCATGAGACGCTCCACCTTTGGAATTATGCTGCGCTTCGCCTGCTTGGCTGCGCTCTCCGCGATAGCCTGCCACCGCGTTCTCTTTGCCTCCGCCTTCTTCTCATCCAGCTTCACCACACAGTTTCTCATAGCCACCGGAATGATCTCATACACGCCAAGTTCCACGGCCTTCTGGATGATAAGCTCCATCTTGTCGCCCTTAGGCAGCCCCTGAAACAGATAGATCCGCACAGGGAGCTCCCGGCTCTCATGATCCTGATAGAGAATCCGGGCCGTGACCGCATCTTTTTCCAGGCTCACAACCTCACAGAAATAATCCCTTCCGGGACATTCCCCACCCGGACGGCTGCTGATCCGTATCTGCTCGCCCGCCTTCATGCGCAGCACATTCTTAATATGATTGACGTCCTCGCCCAGGATCTGTATCTCTTCCGGGCCAACCTGACTCTCTTCCACAAAAAACTGGTACATGAAACCATTGCCTCCTCGCACCTTATCAGCGCGAAATCCTTGCTTTCTCTCTATGCCTTCTGAGCCGTAATGCTCACCCATTCCCCCTGATGACAGACCTCCAGAATCTCCAGCCCGGCAGCCTCGATGGCTTTCCGGACGGACTCCTCCTTAAAATCAATGATCCCCGAAGTAATGTAAATCCCGCCCTTTTTCATCCGAGCCGGAATCACAGGCGTCAACGGAATGATAATATCCGCCAGAATATTAGCCACTACAATGTCATAGCACGCTGTGCCAACCTCTGCCTGCAGCGTGGTATCATCAATCAGGTTGCCATGATAGAAGCTTCCCATGGCTTCTTCAAGCTGGTTGACCTTCATATTCTCACGGACAGCATCCATGCAGACCGGATCCACATCGGTACCGTTCACAAGTCCTGCTCCAAGCTTCATGCTGACAATGGAGAGAATTCCGCTTCCGCAGCCTACATCCAGGACTGCGTCCCCTTCCTTCAGATACTTGCGCAGCTGGCGGACACAAAGCTGTGTCGTCTCATGCTTGCCGGTTCCGAAGGATGTACCGGGATCGATTTCGATAACGCAACGGCTGCCCTCCGGTGCCGGAGTCTCCTCCCAGGTAGGCCGGATATAGATATCATCGATGGAAAATGCCTTAAAATACTGCTTCCAGTTATTGATCCAATCCTTGTCCTCCGTCTCGCCTTCCGTGATAGTACCCGCACCGACATCTATGAACTGTCTAAGCTCTGCCAACTCCTCCTTCACCTGCGCAAGCAAGGCAGCCTGCTGCTCCTTCGGCTCATCTGCATCCAGAAAGAAACTGACCTTGGCAATTCCTTCATCCGGCGGCAAAACCGGAAGAATATCAATAAACATCCGCTCCTTATCCTCGGCAGACAGCGGAACATTATCCTCGATCTGCACGCCGCAGATTCCAAGATCCGCTAAGGCACTGCTGATGAAATCCTCCGCCTGCGTGGTAGTGGTAATGGTATATTTCTTCCATTTCATATGATTATATCTCCTGTTGTATGCTGGAAAAATTGTAACATGACCGGGTTTGAATTGCAATAGGCAACACTGGAAATTTCTTATGTAAGGGTAACAGGCTCACCGAAAAAATCCGCAGCCTCCATACGAGAGAACTGCGGACTTCTTTCATACCGTTAAAACTGCTGTGCACACTGGGAGAACTTCTGCTTTGCTTCCTCCACCTTCTGGGACTGTGCCGGTGGCACCGGATAAAAGCCCTTGGCATGCATCATCTGGAATACATCCTGCTGGATCGCCTGTTCTTTATCCAGACAATCCAGGATTGCATTACGCACCCCCTGATGCATACACTCATTTGCCCAGAGATTATAATGCTCTGTGGTTGCCTTTTCAGCGGCCAATGCGTCCGCCAGTACTTCTTTTTCCGAAAAAATCTGCTGCTGTTCCATTCTACGCTCCTCCTATCTCAGTTGTGCATACAGGGACTTGAAGTGCTCCTGATGCTTGTTTGCGATCTCTGTAAATTTCCCTTTTACTTCGGTATCCTGGCTGTGCTGAGCTAACATCTGGAATTTCTTTACCAGCAGTTCTTCTTCATTCAGAAGCTCATTCAATCCGGTCAGTTCCTTTTCCGATAACTGGTTGTTCATAAGATTCATAGGACTCTCCTTTGCTCTGTGGCATTCTTACACCTTCACAAGGATAGCATTTCCTGCCTGACCGGATTTTAATCATGGATTTTTCGGAAAACTTCACTAATATATCACTTCCCACTTCGTAAACTCTGTATCCGCAGGGATAACATTATCTGCAATACGCTTGCCTGCGTGATATATTCCCTTTTCATCACCACGTCGAAATGTAATTTCAAATTCTCTGCCGCGATAAAGTCTTCTCACGCGGTATTCTTCCCACTCCTCCGGGACATTCGGGCAAATATGTAACCCATCAAATTCAGCCCGTACTCCCAAAATTCTTTCAAAGCCACCATGTATCAACCAGGCAGGCGTTGCTGTAAACCAACTAAACAAGTTCATTCCAAATCTTGGATTGTCAGGTCCGAAATACACATTACCCGTAACCCACGGTTCACTCGTTCTGCGCATGTCCGGGTTATCCGGGTGATTCGGCAATAACCGCATAAATGTGTCATATGCTTCTTCTTTCTCTCCCGCTGCAATATCCGCACACACCTTAAATGTACCTGCATGAATATAGATAGCACCATTCGCAAATGAACCAGGCGCCTGATTTGAAATCCTGCCGCAAGTCGTATCATTCACATAAGGCGGATAGAGAAGCAACGGTCCGTATATCGTCGAAAGATACGTATGTATACTGCGATATATTTTCTTTATCCTCTCAGGATCATCCTCAATCCCGGTAAATATAGCCCACGTTTGAGGATTTAAGTATATTTTTCCCTCCGGGCATTTTGAGGAACCTACCGGTTTGCCATCACTCTTAAATCCATAAACATACCACTTTCCATCCCAGGCAACCCGATTGACAATCTCCTTATATTCCATACTTCTTTTGCGCAAAATCCTCGCTCTTTCGGTATTTCCCAGGATATCTTCTAATTCTGCCAATTTATTTTGAGCCCAAAAAGCCTCCATCGTTGCCCATGCAGAAGTTGCCGTTCCATTTTGATTGATTCCCGCAAGACCATCCAGCCAATCGCCGTCAAGCATCTTCACAAGACCGTTTTCTCCACGGTTTAGATATGCAAATTCGCACATTTTCCACAGATGTTCTTCAACAGTCTCTTCCATCTCGGTATCATAGTATTTCACTTTTATATTTAAAAACGCAACATCCCCTGTTTCCTTAACATACTGTGCGGCCGTATTGGGAGCCCATAACGGACAGTCAATAAATTCCTGTTCATTTCCCTTTTTCCCTAAATAGGTATCATATACCCGCATAGAATGCCCATCATAATAACAATAACTCAATGCCTCCAGAAATCTCTCTCTGCCATACTCTGGTGTGATCATCATTGCCCCCCAGCTATCCTGTAACACATCTCTGTAGCCACCATTATGTGTATGTCGATTGTAACGGTAAGTAAGGCCAAGCTGATACTTAAGCCATATGTTCAGGAACCGCTCCATATTTTTATCCGGTATGGAACAAGTATTGAAATGAAACTGTTCTTTCCAATACCTAAGGACTGTTTCCAGTTCCTTTTGGGCTGTTTCCATATTTTGATATTTATCTGTTGCTGCGATCATTTCCTTTTTATTTGTCGATGCAGCAGATACAACTGTTCTCTTTGCCGTTTCATAAGGCTTCAATAAAATTCCGGAAGATATATTTGCAATAGTATAATGAAAATCGCCATATTCCTCCGGCATACGCTTCGCAGAAATCCGGGTCTTTTCACATTTTGTTGTAGCAAATTTATTGGTACAGTCATTCACAGTAAACCCGCCATACATCGTATCAAATGGTTTTCCCACATCATCTGCTACGGCGTAAATACCATTATCCACAAGTTCAGTAAGGGTATGCTTGCTTGGTTCCTTTGTTCCGATACCACCTAAATAAACATGAAAGCTCCATGTCTGTTGGGCATTGAGCATCAGGTCTCGTTCCCTTCCGGATACATCCGCAACTTCAACCAGCCAGCATTCACAGACATCGTTTCTCGGAACAAATACCTTAAGAACAAACTTTATGCCGTTTTCTTCCCCAGAGAATACCGTGCATCCCGGCATAACCGTACATACCACATTGTTGCAGTCAAACAGATTGAATGCATAGCCTGTGGCATTGTCATAAATTTCTAAAATTCTTCTTTCATTTGGATGTCGCAGCAGATAAAGTTCCGGATCATGATATCTGGTAACTTTATTATAAAACGTCCCAAAAACGGTATGTCCAAAACCTCTGTTCGTTATTTCCGCTGCAAATCTGTCATTATATAACATGTTGATCCATGGGCGTGGAGTATTTTTATCCGTAATCGTATAAGAATCTCCGTCTTCTGAAAAAAAGCCAAAAGAACGTGTACGGTCACAATAATCCTCGTAACTTAAGTAATAATCGTTCACAGCAACAGAATATGCCCTTTTAGACTCTGTATTCATAATAGTTCCCCCTAAAACACAGCTTTATTCTTGGACAACAGACTGTGCAATATATCAATATCAATGTCCTTTACATTCTTTTTTTTCTGATATGCCACCGCTATGGCGCTTCCCGCTGCCTGTCCCAATGTACATACGATCGGCATGATCCGAATGGATGCCTGGGCATAATGGTCAACAGAGATACATCTTCCGCTGACCAACACATTCTTCGCTCCCTTAGGAATCAGGCAACGATATGGGATGCTGTAGTATTGTCCGTCAGGAAAGAAATAATGAGAAGTCCCCTCCCCTTCCGGATTATGAATGTCAATATCGTAATTTCCCAGCGCAATACTATCCTCAAACTTCGGGCATTTCATCAATTCCTCTCCCGTCAGATAATATTCTCCTTCTATCATGCGGCTCTCCCTCACACCAATAGCAGATGCCGAAGACAGCAATTCACAGTCCTTAAATTCCTCAATATTATTCTTTAAAAACTCATATATTTCCAAAATCTGACGGCGTGCCTCTATCTCAGCTCTGGTCACATCAAAGGGATCCGTAGGATTGCGTTTCACAACGCGTGTGGTATTCATATGTACCACACCGCGGAGTAACGTAGAAAAAATCAGTACGTCCTCTCGCGGATTCTGAATTTTCCCCTGCTTCTTAAACGCTTTGTACACCCGGTTGACTTTTCCTCGGTTCAGATGCTCCGTATCCACATTTCCAA
>CAKSAI010000053.1 GCA_934434905.1 uncultured Lachnospiraceae bacterium
AACCTTGCAATCTCGGCCGAAAGCGAGTAAACTGCAAGGGAAGAGGAACACCCTGAAGGAGGACGATTATGAAGAATGCTAAGATTAAAAAACTTTGTAAGAAGGTTACAGCCACTGTACTTGCCGGTGTCCTGCTCTTATCCGCAACGGGTCTATCCGGTGAAAGCGGACAGAAGGTACAGGCCAGCGGAACGACGGAAGATGCAACGGCAGATACAACGAAAATGCATACAGAAGTTTTTGAGATCAGCGAGTACAGGAAAGATGGAAAAAATACAGCGCCACGGCCAGTGGAATCCGCCTATGTGGATTGGATATTTGCGGGATGGTATGAGAATCCCGAATGTACAGAATCGGTTGCGAGAACTGCGATAAATGGCAGCAAAACTGCCAAGTTTGTACCGGCGGAGCTTTTAAGTGTAAAGTGCCAAACACAGAAGGACACGGACAGCTACTCGCCGAACAGCAAGCTGCGGATTGTCTCAACGGTAGATAATCTGAATTACAGCAGGGTAGGTTTCGAACTTCAGATGAAAAAGGCAGACGGAACAACAAAAACAGCAAGATATGATACGAAAAGTGTCTGCAAAAAGGTTGCGGAAACCGCGGACGGTGTATCTTTTCAGTATACGCCGGAAGATTTTCATCCCATGGCAGGATATTTCACCACGGTGACGGTGACAGACATCTCCAATGCTAATTTCAGCAAGGGTTTTTACATCAGACCTTATTGGGAGACATTGGACGGAACACTTGTCTATGGTGTCAGCAGATATGCCAGGGTGGAGGACAGCTATCTTGGTATCGTTAACGTTCCTGTGAGAATGTATTCGGGAGAAGCAATAGCGAAAGGCTCTCTCAAAGTAAGTTATGACAGCAACTTGTATGAGTATTATTCCAATCAGGATGGGAGTTATGATCTGGCAAATAACTTCTTTGAGCAAATGACAGTGACGCCGGGAGAAGGTGTGCTCACATGTGCGGGCAGCACTGCGGGAGATAATGTGATAGCGGACGGAATGTATGTGAATCTGAGATTCCAGGTGAAGAATAAAGCTTCCATTCCGGAAGAGGGAAGCGTCTTTACAGTTACAGAAACGGTATTTCAAGATAAAGATAATAACAATCAGACGGTTCGTGTTGCTGATGGCTTCTATAAGAAGATAAACAGCAGCATGATTCCAGTGATCGGAAATGCAGGGAAGTATTACACCGACCATGATTACCTGGGAACGATTGAAAGTCCCAATGCAAACGAAATAGGGAATACAGATGAAATACGGTTGACAGAGAAGGACAAAGCTGTGTTGAAGGAATCCGGCTTTGGCGGCGGAAGTCAGACGGCGAACCGTATTACCATAGATATGGACACGCTGAAAGCTGGCAATGCGGCTCGCTCTGTTGGAATCTTATTTCAGAATATGCAGAATGAAGACCGAATGAAGGCATATGTGAGTGATGAGGGCATACAGCAGAATTACTATATTTCTATGTGGGTGAGATTTAGTGAGGCAAGTGAAGTTGAAAATACATGTGCTGTGGTTATTGGAACGGAGAATGCAAAGTGGAAACAGGCCAATGGCCAATGGCCCGCAACGGAAGAATCATTGAAAAATCTGAAATTTATGAAGAATCAGTGGACGGAGCTTCAGATACCACTCTTAGAAGTGAAAAAAGCCTATGCAGCAGGCGAAAACTGGACGGATAAGATGTTTGGCCTCTGGTTTGACTGGCTGATGTATCCAGGTGTGGCTGGCGGCGTGTACCCTGACGGAACAGAACTTATCATAGATATCAGCGAAGCGGAGATAAAGAAGATCGGATTGCCGTCAGTTCCGAATCTCAATCCGGGAAGGGCGGGATCATACTTTGCCAGCAATACCTATCAGGGCGCTATCGACAGCGCGTATGCAAGCGTAGGAAAGACAGAACAGTACACCCTTACAGACACAGAATATGCCGGACTGCCAGCAGGTGCAGCCCTCGGAGATAAGACAGCGAATCGCATTACGATAGATATGAGTAAAATGCAGGATGGTAACGCTGCCCGATCCATAGGAATCTTTTTCCCGGATACGTTGAATGGACAGTTGAAGGCATATGCGAAAGGCACGGATGTGCAGGAGAATTGTTATGTATCTGTGTGGTTGAGATTCAGTGAGACCAGCAATGTGGGGAATACGTACGCTATGGTAGCCGATCGCACAAAAGCAATACAAGCTGTGGCTTTTCCGGCTATGTCGTTCTCTGAATTTGAAAAGGAAACATGGACCGAGCTTCGGATACCCATGTCTTACGTGAAAACAGCTTACGATAATTTTACAAATTGGGGATGCTATGACAAAGGAGCGGAAGAAGATGTATTCGGCATCTGGTTTGACTGGCTGATGTATCCGAGTGTGGTTGGCGGCGCGTATCCGGATGGAACTGTGCTTACCATAGATATTTATAGTGCTCAGATTGTAGAAAACCAATAAGAAATTACTTCCCGACCGGGGATATCTTCTTTCAGCAGGAGATGCAAAAAAAGGTGGAGAATCTTGCAGGATTCTCCACCTTTTTTTGCGCCCGTGTCTGTTCTCATAATATTGGAGTTAGTGTATCATGATATTAGATGTAAAAATATACAGAACAGAGTAAGAATTTGAAGGAGGAGATGGCATGAAGAACCAAAAAAAGCTTGCCCAGACCAGGTTTCTGATATGCATTCTGGCGGTGCCAATCATACATTTGCTTGTGTTTTGGGTATATTTGAATCTGACATCTTTTAAACTGGCGTTTCAGATACAGAAGGACGGAGCGATGGTATGGAGTCTGGATAATTTTCGCGCGCTTTTTGAATCTTTCACAGTGAAGGGTTCCATTTTCTGGGTTGCGTTGAAGAACACGGCGCTGTATTGGGTGACCGGGTCGATCTTAAGTTACCTGCTTGCCTTCCCTGTGTGCTATTTTTTCTTTAAGAAGATCAAGGGCTATAAGATCTTCCGGTTTGTCATATTCCTGCCGACCCTGATCAGCGCTACCGTGCTGGTGAATGTATTCAAGCAGATAATAGGAGCCAACGGGCCGGTGGCAATGCTGTTGGAGAAAGCAGGAAGAGATTATATTCCATTTCTTTCCAGCGAGGAGTGGGCAATCTGGATATGTCTGTTTTATTCCCTGATCTTTGGGTTCGGGACAAACACCCTTGTGATCAGCGGAGCGATGAACCAGATCAGCGACAGTGTGATCGAGGCGGCGCAGCTTGACGGCGTCAATGGATTCCAGGAGCTTACGAAGATCATTATGCCCATCATATGGCCTACCTTTTCTGCCGTATTTATACAGTCTATTGCAGGATTCTTTTCTGCTTCCGGGCCAATCCTGCTTCTGACAAACGGCAATTATAATACATGGACCATTGATTTCTGGATATACCGTCAGGTATATGGGAATATGTCCTATAATTTCCCATCAGCCATCGGATTGTTCTTTGGCATCTTGGGACTGCCGCTGGCATTGTTCTCTCGTTGGGCATTGAAGCGCATTCAGAGTGATTGAGAGGGGGATGAAGATGAGAAAAAACGTTGCAAAGTATAGAAGAAAGGGTGGGATATCCGCCCGGATCGTGAGGGGAGTCGCTTTTGTTTTTCTGGTGATAATCGCTTGTATATTGCTGTATCCCTTTGCCTTTGCCATCAATTCCTCTCTGAAAGCAGATGATCCCAGCTTTCTGATGGAGATGAACAAGCTCAGTATTCCGCCCAGATTCCGGAATTATATAGACGCGTTTACCGCGCTCAAGGTAGGGGATACCACCTATGCCCAGATGTTTTTTAATTCAATCTGGTACTCTGTAGGAAGAACCGTGTTAAATATATTCTTTTCTTTATGCCTGGCATATGCCGTGGCGTGTTACAACTTTAAAGGGAAGGACTTTTTGTATAAACTGGTGCTCTTTGTACTGGTTCTTCCCAGCTTTGGAACGCTTGCGGCGCGCTATAAGCTCTATGATTCTCTGGGGATGATCGATTCTCCTTTGATTCTGTTGGCTTATTGTGGGGCATTTGACGGTATATTTCTGATTCTGTATGCGTTTTTTAAGGGGATTTCCTGGGACTATGCAGAATCGGCGTTTATTGACGGAGCCAGCCATGCGCAGGTGTTTTTCAAGATCATGATTCCTATGGTTATGCCTGCGGCAATGACTATGGCAGTGACAAATTTTATTATTGCCTGGAATGATTACAGCTCCGTACTTCTGTATATGCCGTCTCTGCCTACGCTGACGTCGGGACTGTATTCCTTTGATGTGCTGCAGAGATATGCAGCGGACCGACCAATTTTTTATGCAGGTCTGATTATTTCGATCATTCCGATATTTATAATTTTTCTTGTGATGCAGAACTCCATCATGTCCCAGGTGTATGTGGGCGGAGTGAAGGAGTAAGATTATATAACAAATAAAAAGAAAGAAGGAGAAACAAATGAGAAGAAATAACAGTGTGAAACGACTGGCGGCAGTATCTATGGCAATTGTGATGGCCTGCTCTGCCATGGGCTGTCAGGGGACAGGCGGAAAGAGCAAAGGCGGCGTCGACAGCAATGGAGAGGCGCTGGTGATCGGAGCGCCTAAGCTGGGGTATGGGACAGCATGGACGGAAGCACTGGCGAAAGCGTATACGGAGAAGACAGGGAACCCGGTTACGGTGAAGATCGATCCGCCGGATATCAATTATGTGGCAATGATCCAGAGCGGTACCGGAGATTACGATATTTATCTTACACGTGTTGCTGCCCAGCAGATATTGAAAAGTATGGGGGACAAGGATCTTCTGGTGGACTTGACAGAGCTGTATAAGAAAAAGAATCCTTATGATGACGATCAGACAACCATTGAAGAAAAGCTGAAAGAGGGATACCGCAGGTATAATGAATATGTGGAGACAGATGGGAGCATTCATTACTACGGTCTCCAGTACGTGGATTCCATTCAGCAGATTGTCCGCAATCTTGACGTGTGGAATGAGTCTTGGCCGGAGCCCAGGACAACGGATGAACTGCTGGAATTATGTGAGATAATCAAGAAGGATAATTGCACTCCTTTTATCTGGTGCGCGGCGGACTCTTACTGGCAGAACTTTTATCCGGTATGGGTATATCAATATCAGGGCTATGAGGATATGATTGAGTTCTGGTCCGGAACTTCTCCGGAGGGGGAGAAGCTCAGCGCCGATATGTGGAACCGGCCAGGATGGCTGAAGACGCTGGAGGTGATGGAAGAACTGTTGCTTCCGGAGAATGAATATCAGGATGCGTACAGCCGTTCCGTGGATTTTACCAGCGCCCAGTCATACTTCATAAGTGGAAACCGGAATATTGCAATGATGGTCAATGGTGACTGGCTGGTGAATGAGATGGCGAAGAATTATCCCAATGCGAATCTGGAGATGATGAAAACACCGGTTTTGAGCGCGGTGATCGATGTGCTTCCGGGGAAGAGCGTATCGGATGATGCGGAATTGCGGGCATTGATCGCGGCCATCGATGACAAGAACACATCCTTGTCCGGGGCCGGCTATGAAGTGGTGCAGGAAGACTATGATTATGTAAAAAAGTGCCGGACTTACTATCCCAACCTGAACGGACATCATCAGTTCCTGATTCCGGTAAATGCGAAGCATAAGGATACGGCACTGGATTTTCTGCAATACTGTGCATCGGATGAGGCGATGATGATCATGGCAGAGTCCTCCGGAGGATTTCTGGCGCCTTATCAGTACACGGAGGAGCAGATTGCTAAGATTAAAGCAGACTGTGACAACGATTTTGTAAGAAGTGCGCTGGATTTAAGGGGTGGAGAAATGGTGGCCACCAACATGTTCCGGTCGAACCTGTTTACCCTTGGAGGCCTGACACCTGTTCCCAATTTCAACATGAGCGGTACGCCGGAGGTTCTTCTGTCCGATGAAGGCAGCGGATATATGGATGCAAAGACGATTTTCAACAAGAATTTAGGAAATGTGCGATCGGCATGGTCTACGATTACGACCAAGGCAGGATACCGATAAGGAGACGGAAGATGAAGAATAGAAGACGATGGAGAGGCCTCAGCATTTTCCTGACAGTGGTATTTTTGGTACTGCCGTTGTCCGTGGCATGTAAAGGCGGGGAAACGGGAAAAACAGAGACAGATAAAAAAGGAACAGGTACACAGGGGGATTCTGTAAAAATTTGGAGCACCTATGTCACAAGCACCGTATTGCAGGATCCTGCGATTGCGAATACATCGAATCCGATCGAACAGGCCGCGGAGATTTCCATTCGTATGGCGAAAGGAGAGACGGAGGGAGACCAACTGATTCTCACGCCGCAATATGATGTAAAGTTCTACGTGCTGGAGCCTTCGGAGCTTGTCTGCGGGGAGAATAAGATTTCGACAGACCAGATCAAAATCTATAAGCAGGGCTATGTATACGCCGCCAACGATGAAACTGATTTTCCGGCGGCAAAATATCCGGATATATTGATCCCTATGGAGAAGGCTGTCGAATATGGAGAAACAACCATCGAAGCAGGAAATAATCAGGGGATTACCGTGGAGGTGACTACGGATGCCCGGACGAAACCGGGAAACTATACAGGAACTTTCGCGCTTGATATAGACGGTAAGAAAACAGATATTCCGGTAAGTGTGACGGTGTGGGATATCGATATTACCGAGAGCCATCTGCGCTGCGTGGATGTGGCAAAGTATGATACTATGCAGCGAGCCGGAGAGGCCTCCACCGCCAATATCCGAAATTATTATGAGGATCTTCTGGGTTACCGTATGCAGATTACGGATATGCCATTTGCAGACATCAGTCCCAAGAGGTTTCAGGAAGAATTGCTACGCTATTATGATGACCCTAGAGTGAATTCCATCGGGCTTCCGGACGCCTTTGGAATGTTCGGGCAATGTCTGCTAGCGGCAGCGCGTCTCTCCACGCCGGACAAGCTATATACAGACAAGCTGGTTTGTTACGATAAGAACCGGGATGAGAGCTGGGATCAGGAAGAGGTACTGACAGCCGTCAAGAAGTATAAGCAGGAGATGGAAGACGTTATTTCTGCTTTGGAGCAGGAAGGATTCTTTGACCAGCCGGGATATGGAGGAATCGGCAGCGCGTTTTATCAGCGTCTTACGGAATCGATCCGTGATGTAAAGCTGATTTACACGATTGGCTGGAATTCGACCTTTGAGGAATATGGCGTTACCTACTGCGTGGAGCGGCTGGGTGGTTCCTGCTGTCTGTTGCCTGCATCGGGGCCGGCTTATTTTGGAAACGCGGAATTTTCAGCATATCGGGAATATTATGAGAATACAGGTGAATGGCTGCATTATGCCAATGGATCAGGTCCTATGATCGGCAGCGGTCTTCCAAACTGGAGCTCTGCGCTGCGCTATTGGGGATATGCAATGTACAACATGGGTGTTTCCGGCGAATTGACCTGGGGCACTACATTGTATAGTGTTCTGGATTCGGATGCCACGATTCAGGTGCAGCCCCGGAACTGGTATGAGGACGGCTTAAGCTTTCCGGCGCTTGGAAATTATATGGATGGATTCTATACCTATCCGGGGAAATTGTATGGAATGGATACGTTTCTGCCGTCTGTACGGCTGGCGGCAAGACGCGATGGATTTGAAGACTACGAGCTGATCTACCGTCTGGCCCAGCTGTATGAGGAACCTTTGCGGAAGACTTATGGAGAAGATTATGATATGAACGATGTTCTTGATTGGGTATTCCGCAAAGCGGTAAGTGGCTGGCGTTATTATCATGATGATGACACGCTTCTGTTTGAAATGAGAGAGACGATTGTCTCTATGATTTTACTGGCAGAGTCTGATTGTGGATTTATGTTTGAAGGGATTGACTTTGATCCGAAACAGCCCAATATGGGAACGATAGAATTTCTGGTGAAAAACGGTTATGAGGTGACTTTGGACGCAAAGGTTCTTGGTGGTACTGCAGAAAATGGTTATACGAGATATCATGTTGTGCGAGACGGCAATACAGAGAATGATTTTTCCATCGTTATGAAAGGAAAGGAAGAGACATTCACTTTTGAAGGAAAAATGCTTCGGAATACCATCTATATAGGAACGAATGAGAAAGATGGAGCATTGAAGGCCGCTTACACCAGCACGGCAGACAGCCAGCGGCTAAAGGGAACGGTGGCGAGCTTTGTGTTTGAGGGAGCGAAAGTTGCGGATGCAGCAGAAGCTCTGTCTCTTGCCAAAAAGGAAATCCGTATGGAAGATTCCTATTTTGGGTGCAAGCTGAAGGAACTGTATGATGTTACCATGACAGTGGAGCTTACCACATCTTTGACAGATAAAGATGTGGATATGCTGGTTGAGATCTATCTGGCTACGGCGGAAGGAAGCAAGGCTGAGATAGAGATCGTGAATCTGAAGGCCAATGGAACTACGAAACGTCAGCTTACATTCACCTTTAAGATTGATGAGATGAGAGGCGAATATCTTCGGGATTATTCCGCATTGCAGTTTGAGATGTATCCGTATTATGATGCCTCGATCTATGCTGCGGACTACTATACGGATCAGAACGGAAAATATGCGGATGGACCATATCATATCTATGGAGATATGGAGTTGGATATTGAGAATGTATCCTGGACAAAATATGGCAGGGCAGGTGAATAAATTGAAGAAGAAAATACTGGTTTTACTGCTTTTTTTGATGACTGTGCTGTGTTCTTGCAGGGAGAAGGAACAGGCGGAATCGTCCCATCTTGCGGTGCGTCAGATTGCTTCCTTTGATACTATGGAGGATTTTTACAATTTCTGGCTGGACAGTGATAACAAAGGTACGATTGGCAGCACTTCGATTAATTATGATAAGGCGTATATCACCCAGGGAGAGGGAAGTTTGAAATGGGAGCTGGAAGGCGTTACCGGTATCACTTGGAACGGAGTAAGCTTCAATACAGGGAGTCCCATGAGCGCCAATTATAAAGTATACAACAATACCGAAGAGGATTTCTCAGATATGCGCAATGTGCGGTATATTTCCATCGACTGTTACAATGCCAATGAATTTGAGATTGACGTCAGCTCCTGCGTGGTAAGTTATATTGGGGATGCTTGTTTTTCCCTTGATAATGCGGCAATTACCATACAGCCGGGAGAGTGGGGAACGCTGCGGGTGTCCCTGAACCGATATGATACGGAACGGTATGCCCAGGTAACGCATATTCCCATTACCGTAAACTACGCGTTTCAGGTAGCGAAGGAAGCCACGGAGCTTGTGGAGAAGGGAGATCTTTATTACCCGAAAGCCACAGTATACCTTGATAATATCTATGCTGTGTCGGGCAACGGGGCGGAAGAAAAAGTTTTTGCTGACAAGAATGAGATACTTTCCTTTGACAGCATTCTTGATATGCAGTATGCCTCTACTTATATGGCAAACGGAGAGCTTTCCTGGAATGAAAGAAACCAGAAAATTGGAACCGGCGTCTCCGCGGAATACAATACGAATCCCGTCTATACCAACGGAAGGGAAGGCTCCCTGATGCTTCGGGTGGACAGCGTGAATAATACCTGTAATAACTGGATCAGACAGTATACTTACGACAGCGCGTATGAAGACCTGTGGGTTGGCGTGGAGTTTAAGGGCTTTCTGGATCAGATTGACTTTCTCCCGTTACAGGCAGAGGGAGCCAGAATCGCGATCGATGTATACAATGGATTCGAGTATGATAAGGAAGTATATTTTGGATGTGACGATGCGGTGAACGGCCATAATTATTTCCGTCGGGAAGAGGAAGATCGTGCTGCGGAGAATGAGATGCCTTTAAGTACGGTATATAAGCTGGAGAGCGGCAAGTGGACCACAATCTATTTCGAGGAGAATGAGGCGCTTGATCTAAGCCGCGGGCTTGCGCGGATATGGTTGGCTACTTCCCGCACGGATGTGTTTGATACCGGATATATCTATATGAACAATCTTCGTCTGGTGAAGGGGGGACAAGAATGAGAAAGAGATGGATGGCCTTTTGCCTGATCGGTATGGCAGTCGTGCTGACCGGGTGCTCGAAGAATGGGGAATCGGGGAACACTGTGAAAAAGAACTATGTAGACGAGGTACAGGCGGAGACTTATTCCGTGTACGCGATCCCCGTGGAAGCAGGAGCCGAATATCAAGCGTATGATACGAAGGAGCAGCCCGTTGATCTGTTGGATGGCCGTTTCGCTGTACGGGAAGCAGGGGATTATTATTATAGTAAGAATAAGGACGGGAAGCTCACTTGGCACAAGGTGTCTGTCAGAGATACCACTGCGCCGAAGATACAACTGAGCTATCAGAAAAGGTATGCGGCGCCCGGCAGTGAGATAGAGCTTCCGGCTGTCCGCGTAACCGACAGCGACGGAACAATAGATTATACGCTCACCGTAACACAAAACGGCACAGAGATTTCTGCGGAGGAGGGAAACTTCACTCCGGTGGCGGAAGGAGAATATATCATTTCCGTTACAGCGGCGGATAACAGTGGAAATACCGCAGAAGAATCAGCGGTAGTCGTGTGTACAACGGATCAAAAACGCTTAAATTGTATTTATGAAATGGATACGGCATATGGACTGGAAGAACAGACCACGACACAGATTGGAGTACGGCTGCAGCTTTGCGATGAGAGCGCGCCGGATGGCGCAGGTGCGGCAAAGGTGAAAGTAGTTGCGTCCAGAACCTTTGTGGAGGCACAGGAACACATGATATTTTTCCGGGAACCCTTTATGCTGCAGTGGAAGGAAAGCCTCTCCGGTATTTATTTCTGGATAAGGAATGACTCAGACGTCCCGTATGATCTGGACTTTATGGGGGATGGGGTTCGTTTTACACTGGAAAACGGAGCAACCACCACATTGCTGACAAAAGAGATGGGATGGCAGAAGGTGGAACTCACAGAACTGGATAAATTTTTACCGGAAGATGGCAGATCGTTTGCGGGCATGATCGATATGGAGGATGGTGTTGGAATGCATCTTGGAATCAAACAGGCAGGAGTGTATTTCAAGTATGGAGAGATTTTGCTGTCATCCATCTATGGTGTGCCGAAAGCTACAGAATAAGGAAGGGAGTGCAACAGCGTGACGAAGAGAAAAAAGATCAGTTTGATACTTGTAAGTCTGGGTCTGGCAGTAATACTGGCAGTGGCAGCAATCATGTTCTTTTTACACAGGAGTGAGCCGGGGCTTGTGACGGACAAGGAGGAAGTGTCCCTTTTTGTGGGCGAGAGCTCGCTTTTGCATGTCATTTCCGATACGGATAAAGAAATCATCTGGACAAGCGAAAATGAAAATATTGCAACCGTTTATCATGGCCTGGTGAAAGCGGTAGATGTAGGTGAGACAACGGTTACGGTAGAGGCGGAAGGATTTGCTGCAAAAGAGGTTACGGTTGTAGTTACACCCGGTGTTCTGGAAGGATACCAGGATGTGGTAACCTATGTGGGAGAGCCGCCGGTAGATATCAGCTTGCAGGATGTTTCGGACTACAGGTATCAGGTGGAAAGGTATGACAGCGGGGATTACACGGTAAGAGAAGATCTGGTGCAGGACAATATGCTTTCCACGAAAGAGGCCGGAACGTATCGTATAACCTATACCCTGGAGAAAACGAAATACATGCGTCATGTCAGGGTGAATCCTTTGCGTGAACTTTCTGATTTTGCGGTTCTTGAGGCCTTTGACGGATTTGCACCGGTGAAGACTGCCGCAATCCAGTTCAGTGAGCCGGAGATCGATGTTCGCGGGTCTGAGAGCAGGACGGAATATATCACTTACAGGGATAAGGAGAAGGAGAAACTGCATAACAGCCTGCGTGAGAGCGGTTATGATGGATATCTTTACAATGACACCGTTGCCAGAGTAGAACGGCAGTTTGCAAGAAATTCCTACTATGGTTCTTACATATATCTGGATATTACACCGGAGCTTAAAACATTTTTTGACAAGATGGATGAATTTGATGAGGAAGCCTGTCTTTCCCTGTGGTATCGGGTTACCGTAGATGCGGAGGGAAAGGGTGATTTTCAGCCGGCGGACGTCACCTATAATTATATGGTTATAGAAAATGCGGAAAACACCTTTTTTTCAGAAAACTATTATAATAAGGCAGTTACTGGTTCGGAAAGCGGCTGGATGAATTTTAAGATTGATTTTTCCAAATGTACGGAGCTGGTAGGAGCCAAAAGAGTGCTGATTGCCATTGGACGATGGGGACTGGGTGGAGCAGGTAGGATACGCTGTGATTTCTATAGCCTTGAGACAGAGTCTCTGCTGCTGGATGCAGCCCTTGGGAAAAAGAAGATGGAATATAAATGGGGCGATTCTGTTCCGTATCTATTCCCCTCTTTTTCTATGATTGATCTGGATCAGAATGATTTTCAAATCTATGATAAAAAAGGAAATCAGATGACAGAGGGTGAGGAGGCGGATTACCAGAAAAAGAAATACAATAAGAGAAAATGGATCATGGATCTTCCGATTGGTGCTTATGAATTCCGATATGCGCTTAAGGGAACCGGGTTAAAAGTGGATGAGGACGGCACATATAAGGTGAAAATCCCCGTTACAATCCAAAATCCCAGTCTGGCGGGTGTTCTGGCAAACGGAGAACTGTATTATTATACCAGTCACATGTATGAAGGCTGTATTGACAGTCTCAATACCTCTCCGGTGCAAAAAGCAAACGCATGGGAGCTGAATGATGCGGATTACCGGGAGCTTCTGGAAGCAGGATATGCGGGCGCGATAGAAGGAAAAAACTGTCATTCCATTCAGATCGGCACAGAGATGAAGGCGGATAACCAGGCAAGAAGTATCGGCATGATCTTCCCAGGAACAACCGGTGGAAAGCTGAAAAAGCTGTTGGAGAATGAGCGGATCATAAACAATTATCACGTGTCCGTATGGGTGCGTATCAGGAATGAAGCAGAACAGTCATGCTCAAGCAGGGTTTGGGCCGCAGTTTATAACAAAAACGCGAAGCAGCAGCGAAACAGTATGATGAACGGGGCAGTTTGGAATGAAGAATATGCCTTTCCAAATAATCAGTGGGTGGAGCTGAAGATTCCGGTGCTGTACTATGAGGAAGCGGAAGTAAGCTTTGAATTATATCAGGATGGCAGAAAGCTGGCAAAAGGAAAAGATTATCAGGTTGAGACACAGACGGTGGTGTCAGGGCTTTCTGACGGCGTATATGTCATTGAATATACCGGATTGAACGGCATCCTTCGCTTTAAAAGAAAAATCTATGTAGAACCACGGCAGAAGGTGTTGAATACGGTTTTGGCGGAGAATGGGATCCGGTATTACAGCAGTCATGATTATCTTGGCTCCATCAATACGGAACACACGAATCCTGTAAGAGATACAAGCCTTGAAACACTTTCGGAGGATGCCTGGCAGGATCTTCTGGTAGCCGGATATTGCGGAAAGCTCTCCGAAAGAAAGGTCAGCCGGATATCCATTGATATGGGCGAGAAGAAGAACAATAATGCGGCGCGGACACTTGGAATTCTTTTTGCGGAAGCAGACAGTGAAAATTTGAAATATTATGTAGAGAATGAAAAGGCCTGTGAGGATTATTATGTCTCCGTGTGGGTAAAAGCGAACTATAAAACCCGGTTCCACGCAGCAACCATGGTTCTTGATTCCGCCAGCCGCTCCCAGGCAAATAATACGACATATGAGAATATCGCGGTTGTAATGGAAGAAGACGAGTGGACGGAGATTCAGATTCCCCTGAAATATGTGAGAGATGCATATCATAATTTTCATGCGTGGTATGGAAACACTGCGTCAGAGGCAGTAGCGGGCATATGGGTTGACTGGCTGATGATGAAAGACGGAGATGCATATCCGGAGGATCTGCTGTTTACGCTGGATATCTATGGAGCCGAGATTAAGTATTCCGGTATAGAGGTAAAGCCTTATCAGAGTACGGATATTTCAATCGTTACGGATATGATTCGGCCCGGACTGGCATATACCTTTGAAGTTATTGGCCCGGGTGGAGTACTTGCAGAGGGAAAGGACTACCGCATGGCAGGTAACAGGATTGTATTTGAAAAGGCGGGCGATTATGGAATAAAATATAATGTTGCTACGCCGAAAGAACTCTATCAGACAGATTTTGTATTCTATCGTCCGGTACATGTACAGAGGGCGAAGACAGTTCCTGAGATGATGCTGGGAGAGGCAGGGTGGTATTTTGCCGGTCATACTTATGGAAATGGAGCAATCGATGGTCCTACTACAAAAGTGGGCGAGACCGCGCAGCATACCCTTACAGACGAAGAATATGCTGATCTTCCGGCAGGTGCAGTCTCTGAAGACCGGACAGTCAGGCGTATTACGATCAATATGGATGAGAAGCAGGAAGGCAACGCGGCTCGGTCGGTGGGAATCCTGTTTGAGGATACTCTGAATGAGGAATTGAAATCACTTGCAAAGAACCAGGGGGTACAGAAGGAGTATTATGT
>CAKSAI010000054.1 GCA_934434905.1 uncultured Lachnospiraceae bacterium
TAACAAACCTTGTGGGATCCATGGATTTCACCGCATAATAAGCGGCGTTTACCAGGTTTTGCTGCTGCCTGTCGAAACGAACCTGCTGCACACCCCAGGATTCGTTGAACATCACCCAAGCCGTGATACACGGATGATTGATATCTCTTTCCACTGCCGCCGTGATCTGCTCCAGCACTCTGTGTACCTCCAGCTCCCGGTACTGGTACATGGAGGGCATCTCCTCCCAGACAGCGATTCCCAGGCGATCACACCAATAAAGGAAACGCGGACTTTCTATTTTTTCATGTATCCGCATAGCATTGTATCCAAGCGACTTTATAAGCTTTATATCAGAAATGATACGTTCATCATCCTCGGCTGTTATATACCCTTCCGGATAATACCCCTGATTTAAAATACTTCTGTGCACAAATGGGAAATTATTCAGAAGTACCTTTCCCTCATAGGCCTCCAATTTTCTCATTCCAAAGTAGGTCTGGACAAGGTCAAGCGCTTCCTTCCCTCTTTTTAAACTTATGCACATGCGGTACAACGCCGGATGCTCCGGAGACCACCATTCACAGCCCCGGAAAGGAGATCCTGCATAGTCAACGGAAATCGATTCATTAATATAATTCCCCTTTATCTGGAACGCTGCCGATGCGACAGGAACCTCGCCCACACAGATATCTATCTCTGCCATGAGTGCTTCGCCGCTGTCACTTCCGGGTTCTTCCGGAGCTACCTCACCGCTGTCATTTCCTATAAGCTGCGCCTTCACCTGGACGGTATTTGTGTCCACACACGTGCGGACAACAAACTTCTCTATATGTATCTTATCTACCGCCTCAATCCATACACTCTGCCAGATTCCGGTATACCGCTTGTACCAACAGCCAAATTCACCTTTGCCCCAAAGCTGCTTGCCTCTCATGGTCTCTTTGGCGAAATCATTGTCATACACGCGTACGGATATGTCATTCTCACCTTGCTCCAGAAGGTATGTAATATCCGTTTCAAAGGAGGTATATCCGCCCACATGGTGTACTGCATGCAGCCCATTCACCCATACATCGCACTCATAATCCACCGCAAGAAAATGAAGGATGATCCTTCTGCCCTTCATGCCTTCGGGCACTACAACCTTGCGTTTGTACCAGACTATCGGGCAAAATTCCGCAGAATCGATTCCACTTTTTTTCGACTGGTAGACAAACGGAACATTTATCTTCAAGGGCAATACATCTCTTCTCTGCCATTGCTCCTTTCGTCCCCTGTCTTCCCTGTCAAAAGAAAACATCCATTCCCCGTCAAGCACAAGAAAATCTTTTCGGTAAAACTGTGGATTCGGATGCTGCTCTATCACTTGAAAATCATACATTCTCCTGTCCTCACAAGCTTTTTTTTGATTATACCACATAAGCCTTTTTTGCTGATATTACTATCCTTTCATAAAATCGATTTTTTATTTTATATCCCGGTGCGACGATACCCATTTGTGTTATCTGTGTAAGAATTTTACATTTTTTACTTGTATTTCTTGGAAAAACATGCTAAAGTAAATCCACGCGGATCATTTCCGCGTGGATTTTCTATCCATCTTTATCTTCAGATAACCTCTATTTCCGATTTTTCCCCACATAAAACGGGAGGTTATATGACTTACAATTTTTTTAAAGAAACATTGGTGACGGAGCTGAAGGGATACTTTCCCCCTGACACCACCATCTCCATTTACACAATTCCCCGCAACAACCGTGTGTCCGTGGACGGCCTGACTATCCTGGAATCCGGTTACAACATCGCACCCACCATCTACATCCAGGAATATTACAAGAAGCTCCAGAAGGGCCGCTCCTTCTCCGAGGTTTTCTCGCTGATCCTGGAAGCTTATTATCAATACCGGCCCACGGAGAACATCGACACTTCTTTTTTTCAGGATTTTACCCATGTAAAAAAGAGAATTGTTTACAAGCTGGTCCACTACGAGCGAAACAAAGCACTTTTGGAAAAGATTCCTTACATTCCATTTCTGGATCTGGCAATGGTATTCTACTGCCTTGTCTCCTCCAATGATTCCGGGACCGCCACCATCCTTATCCATAACGAGCATCTTAAGCTGTGGCACACGGATCTCAAGACCCTGGAGCAACTGGCCCGGCAGAACACGCCCCTCCTTCTGCCCGCCTGTCTGGAGCAGCTTTCCAACATGCTGGACTCTCTGGACACGGATCACCGCAGAGAGCTTTCGGAGCTGTCCAGGGAACTTGGCGGCCCCTTCGACCTTGATGCCTACTCTGCGGTTCCTATGTATATCCTGACTAACAAGATTCGTTTCCTGGGAGCCTCCTGCCTGCTGTATGAGACACCGCTGGCGGATTTTGCCCGCGAACAGAACTCAGACCTCTATCTCATACCCAGCAGTATCCATGAGATACTTCTGGTTCCCGCCAAATCCCGGATGACCAGGGAAAGCTTCAACGAGATGATCCGCGAGGTCAACAGCACGCAGTTGGCGCCGGAGGAGATTCTTTCGGATCATGTGTACTATTATGACAGGAAGGCGAACCGGATTATGGTGTAAAAACAGATGAAAAAAAGATGTTTATGAATCCCTACTAAAGAAGCATGCACTGTCAGGTGCATCTACCCATTTAAGAGGGCTGCCAAATGGCAGCCCTCTCCTTATTACCCCCGGTTCTTATATTCCAACCGTATCTTGTCCGAGATCAGTGCAATAAATTCCGAATTAGTCGGCTTCCCCTTCCCGTTGTTGATGGTATAGCCAAACAATTCATCGATGGTGTCCATCTTTCCCCGGCTCCAGGCAACCTCAATGGCATGGCGTATCGCCCGCTCTACCCGGCTGGGCGTAGTCTGGAACTTCTTGGCAATGGTTGGATAGAGGATCTTCGTTATGGAGTTGAGCATTTCGATGTCCATCACGGACATGATAATGGCTTCCCGCAGGTACTGGTAGCCCTTGATGTGGGCAGGCACGCCAATCTCATGTATAATATTTGTGACATCCCCCTCTAAATTCCGTTCCAGATATACTGCGTTTTTCTCGTATGCGTTTACCTTCTTTGCCTCCCCGTTCATACGGTTTCCGCGCCGTTTGACATGCTTAATGCGGTTTAAGACCATCTCATTGTCGAAAGGCTTCATGATATAGTAATCTGCCCCCAGGGCAAATGCATCCTCCGTAATCTTCTCCTGCCCGATGGCGCTGATCATGATAAATGCCGGGTATTTCTTCAAGTTCCTGTCGTTTTTGATCTTATCCATAACGCTTAAGCCGTCCAGCTTCGGCATGACGATATCAAGAAGAACCACATCCGGCTCCTTGGCCTTGATCAGATCATACGCTTCTTCCCCATCTTTCGCTGTCCCGATCACCTGTAGTTCGTCATCCCCTCTTATAATGTCGCTTAATAACCGAACCATTCTTTCGTTGTCATCTGCAATTGCCACGTTCAGCTTTTCCATTATGGAATCCTCCTGGTTTTTCATAGTAATACCGCTAAAAACGGAACTATTTGTATCATAGGTCTCTTCGAGAACCCTATAATCATGTATTATAATCGTATTGCTTGCCGGATTCAACAAGAACCGTTCTCACTTATTCGACAGCAAACAAATCTTTGCAGGAATATAACAAATCTTTTGTCGAACTGTCTAAGAATTCCGTCAATACAGATATTTTACCTGGGAGTTAATCGCGTTTTTTGTCGAAAGTCGGAGGTTATTTCATTATATAAAAAGCCCGAACATTAGTTTGGAGAATTGCTGACCGTGACGACCGCGCCATCCTTATAGGTCACATACCGCGGTGTGCCGTATGCCTGCGCATCGCCTGTTGTAGCAAAGGGAATTAACTTTACATATTCTGTCCCGCTGCCGGAAAGGAGATCTCCGATTGCAAAAGGATAGGTATAATCATTATCAAATTCATCGAGTCCTCCCGGCGTAATACCGGAAATGCTTTTCAGCCGGACTACGTCCTTGATATCGCATACCTTATCGCCGTTGACATCGGCTGCCCCTGTATTCACATTAGCTGCTGCATTTGCGGCGCCTATTGCTGTTTCGTTGTTATCCGCCACAGAATCCACCGTCAGCAGATATCTGCGCAGAGCCGTAAGATCATCCCTGTCAATAACTCCGTTATTGTCTACATCCGCATAGTAAACCTTCTGGGTCGTCGCAATATAAGGTGCCTTCGTGACTGTCTGCTGCCTGACATAGTCAGTGTCAAGCGTACTGCTTCTTTCACTCCCCTGGCTGGCTTCATCTGTCCCATACTTCACCGTGATCTCAAAGCCAACGCTTTCCACCCCGGCAATGCTGTCCAACTCCAGTGCCGCAAAACTACCGTCCCCGCTTATTCCAACATACCGGACAGGCAGAAGTAGGAATACCGGAGTCAGAACCATATCCTCTTCTATCACAAAAGAATACTCTTTTTCCTTGGAAAGAAGCGTCTCTCCATCATACCAGCCGGCAAAATAGTAATCGCTATCCGGCTCCGCCTTAACCGTAACTGTCTCCTGATAGGAATAAACGCCGTCATTTTCTGCTGATCCACCCGTATATTCCCCCAAGGAAACGGTGCAGTCATGCAGCTTTGTCACGGTAAGTCCTGACATTTTTGTCCCGGCAACATTGGTAAAGTAGCCTATTCCTCCGCTCTCGTAACAACCCGCATAGCCCTTGTTGGTAGCTGTATCCAGTGCAACCGTATATTCCGTGCTGCTCTTTCCATTTGACAAATTTTCCAGGTGAAACGTCAGATTCCCCCGAACAACCGTAAGCGTCAGCCGCACAGTTTCGCCTGCTCCATTTGCCTCCGTCAGTAAATCCGATATTGGCTGTGTCTTAATGGCTCCCAGATTTACCATTTGATTACCGGAGCTGTCTGTTCCATAGAGAACCAGCTGAGCCGTCAACACGTGATCTGCCGATTCCGATGCCCGGATCAGGTTCAAGGCATATCCGGAAAGACCCGGAGAACAATTCGCTGCCTTCTGGACGTAGAACATGATTCCCTGCTGGATATAGGTGCTGTTCGGCAGTGTAAAATCAGCCGTGGCGGTAAAGTTCTCTACCTGTATGTACGGTCTGTCTTTTTCTATCTGCGTAAGAGAAATATCCGTATACGCATGCGACCCATTGGAGACAAACGCAATAGAACCACCGGTATAATTTCCAGCTTTTGCATTCCCTGACAGCAGAGATACCTCATACTCCTTTGAAACTCGACTCTGATCAACTGCGTCGGCTACCGTGACTGAAAGCTTAGTTCCTCGGGCTTGAACCTGAAACGTCACCCCGTCTGTGGGTGCCGCCAGCAGCCCCTTCACTGTTGCCACTGTCGTCTGCACGTAAGAGGTTTCCGTCAGATAATTCCTTAAATACAGCGTAACGTCCATACTGTCCGCTGCACTTTGCGCATAAAGAAGATACCCCGGCCCGCCAAAGGATCCTTTCGTAAATCCACAATTCTGCACATGAAAGGCAATCCCGCCGTAAAGGGAATTTCCATTGGTTTTTGTCAACGAAAAACGGGCGGAAAAATCTTCTATGTCCGTCCGATGCTTCAGCATGACCTTCGACTGTCCCGCTGTGGATATCCCACCACCATCAAAGGAAACGCCATAATTGTCCAGCGTACTTTGGTTGCCATAGACCGTGTAGCTGCTTTCCTCCATAAGACCATAAATCGGCTTTTCCACTTCCTGCCACTCCTCTGTAACCGCAGTCAGGGAAATATCCGTAAAGCTATGGTCGCCATTAGAGACAAAGGCAATGGACCCCTGGGAAAAATATTCTTTTTCATCCGGTCTGAGATTAAATTTCGTGGTATAACTGCTTTGCGGATTCTCCGCATCCGAAATCGTAACCGAAAGCGATGTTCCTGTAACTGTAAGTTGAGTCTTTATTGCATCCATGGGATTGGTGAGCAGGCCAGTAGCCGTCGCGGAGGATGTGGTGGTTATCGTACTTCCTGAAGTGTTGTAACGCCTCAGATTAATCGTAACATCTGTACTGGTGGCAGCGCTGTAAAGATACAGCATATACCCCTTTGTCCCGAATGGGGCGGTTCTGAAATCCTCGTCCTGTATGCGGAACGCTACTCCTCCCCAAAGTGCCTGTACTGAAATCTTCTGGATCGTAAAGCCCATATCGAAATCAGAAACAGCAGAGGTCTCCTTAAGCCGCAGCTTTGTCTGCACATTTCCCGTAGTGATCTTGCCATCCTCAAAAGAAGCCGCATAATTCGCCTTGGTATATCCATTTCCATATACACTGTAATTATCAGCATTGTAGAAATCCCCGAAGGTTTTCTCTACGGTGTTCTGTTCTTTCTCCAGAGCAAGAAGCTTTAAGGCGCCACCTGTAGTAGTGATCGTACCGTCCGTCTCACTTGGAAGCTGCGTCCCGCTATTGTACACAGTAAACTGCGAAAGTCCGGACACAGTTTCTGTAATAGGCGAAGCCGCGCTGACCCAGTTGGCAGGTACAAGAAGTAGAAAGCATAATATGAGCGACAATATTCTTCTGTTTCTTTTCATAATCCTTCTCCATTCCTCTCTTTTTGTAGTATAGACTATTGAAAATGCACAATAAAATGATTAGGCATGCAAAAGATTTCACTATTTTTCTCTTACAGCCTAATCAAATTATAATATATTGTCGATTTTTTGTGGTATGACTATCCTTTTATGAAATCGATTTTTTGTTCCCTTTTAGAGAATTATATCATATGCTCTCATGTTTACTTCATCTTCGCGCCGCCCCATTCGACAACCGTGAATCCGGTACGCTCCGGTGCGGTCAATTCCTGCCCCGGCAGTTCTACATAGGAGTCTGCTGCCTGCCATGCCATAAAGACGCGAATCAGCGTGTCAGGAGCGGGACTGACTTCAAGCTTCGCCGCATCTGTATAAATATCGGTCTGGAACGAAATGATGTTGTAGGGGTTCGCCTCCATCAACGGCAGCCAGTACACAATAAACTCATTTGCTTCCCGGCGGGTAAGACCGAGCCTTGCAAGGGAATTCTCTAAGAACGCTGCGGTATCCTCTCTTTTTACACAGAAGCCCCTGGAGAGATCATACTGTGCATAGCTTTCGCCTTCCCAATAGAGATAGTTATAGGTCTGACCCTTCGCATCGGTCAGTGTACCATCGCAAAGAAATAATTGTCATAGATTTTTGTAATTCTGATATCGCTGAATATGTTGTTTTCATATTTCTTTGCCGTTTTCTTATCTAACTACTGCTCAGTGTATTCCTGGTGGCGGAGATTATCGAACAGTTTCCAGCTCACAGCGTTGATCTTGGCCGGATAGGATTCCATAATATCGCCGGTATAAGTTACTTTTACCATGCTTCCTACCTCTGCGCCGATATCTCCAAGCTTCTTTATGCCAAAGCTTATCTTATCGCTGCTTTGCAGTTCGTCTTCACCCTCAACTGGTTCTACCAAAACACTGGAATCGTTTATTTCAAGCACGGTAGCAACAAAGGAATATTCCACCTTATCCTCTTTCCACACTCCTATCAGAATCGGTACAACGATAACAAGCAGTACAAGCACTGCAATAACTGGTATCCATAGTTTCTTTTTCATCATAAATCCTCCTAGTATTCATTTATATTATACGATTGAAAAGCCAAAGTTCCCTATAAAAACTATTGACTTTACAAAGATTATAGAGTATATAATATCTTCGTTATATTAAATACGAATGGAGCTGCATAATTTTATGGAAAAAAATCTCACCACCGGCAGCGTATTTAAGAATGTCCTGCATTTCTCGCTGCCATATATGTTATCGTTCTTCCTGCAAACGTTATACGGCATGGCCGACCTCTTTATTGTTGGTCAGTTCAACGGTACGGCAAGCATTACCGCCGTATCCATCGGCTCTCAGGTCATGCATATGCTGACCGTTATGATCGTCGGTCTTGCTATGGGCGCAACGGTTACCATCGGGCGGGCGGTAGGCGAGAGCCGGAATGACAAGGCCGCAAACGCTGTTGGAAATACTGTCACAATCTTCCTGCTTGGCTCGGCAGCAGTAACCGGGCTGTTTTTGATATTTGTAAAGCCTATCGTTTCAATTATGTCTACGCCTGCCGAGGCTGTAGATGGTACAATGATTTACCTGACGATCTGCTTTATCGGTGTTCCATTCATCACCGCATACAATATCATCAGTTCGATTTTTCGTGGACTGGGCGACAGCAAAAGCCCTATGTATTTTATCGCCGTAGCGTGCGCCGCGAATATCGCTCTGGACTATCTGTTCATCGGTGCGCTTCGGATGGGGCCTGCCGGTGCTGCGCTCGGTACAACGCTATCCCAAACCATCAGCGTTGTTGTGGCACTGACTGCTGCTCTCCGGCGAAAAACAGGTCTGAAATTGCAGAAAACGGACTTCAAGCCCTGTCGAAGGGTTACTTTGGAATTGTAATGACGGTACTCACGCAATTCTGTGCGCCCGCTATTGTCGGGATCTTCGAAAATGATACCGCAGTCACTCGCCTGGGCAGCCAATATCTACGCGCCTATGTGTGGGATTGCATCTTTGCAGGCGTTCATTTCTGCTTCAGCGGATATTTCTGCGCCTGTGAGCTCTCCGTCGTAATCTGCGTGGTCGCCTACATCATTCTGACACGCAAAGTCAATGCCCGATCATTTCCTCAATAAAGATCCCATACCCCTTGGTAGGATCCTGGACAAAGACATGTGTGACGGCTCCCACAAGCTTGTCATCCTGAATGATCGGCGAACCGCTCATTCCCTGGACAATGCCTCCGGTAAGCTTGATCAGTTCCGGGTCCGTCACCTGGAACTGAATCCCCTTATTGACGCTTTCACTGTTATAATCCATAGAGGTGATCTTAATATCGTAGGCGCGCCGCTCCCCGGAGACACAACTTATGATCTGTGCCGCGCCGATCTTAAGCTCCTGCTTCAAGCCGACATCCACAAATTCCGCGTCCACAAGGCTCTTCGGGACCTGCTTTAGGACACCGTAAATACCAGTCTCGGAATTGCCGGACACTGTTCCCATACAATATTTCTCATGATAGTCTATAACACCTGACAGTTCCCCCGGCTTTCCCTTCTCTCCCCTGGTGATGCCAACGATCTTCGTCTCATAGAGAAGTCCCTCCCCCAGATGTATGGAAGTACCGGTATCCGCGTCACTGACCGGATGCCCCAGGGCACCATAGTGAAGATCTGTCGTATAGTAGGTCATAGTACCCACTCCGGCCATATCATCCCGTACCCACACACCGATCTTGTATTCCTCTTCCCCTGTTTTCACCGGGGTAACACGAATCTGGGTATATGCGCCATCCCGCAGAAGTCCCAGCACAATATCCTGGCTGCCATAACGGTTTACTTTCTCTACCAGCTCCTCCTTGGTGGTAACTACCTCGTCATTGACCGTCTTGATATAATCACCGCTTTTTATGAGATGATAAGCCGGCTCGTAATTCATACCATCCATCCCTGCGACTGCTCCCGTTCCGATAGCCAGAATCCCGTCTGTCTTCACATAGATTCCGATGGGGATCCCTCCGGGCGCAGCCATCTCCTCGTTTACCACCTCCACGGAGACCTCTTTTAGGGAAAATATACCGAAAAGCTTACAGACTATGGAGAAGCTCCCCTCCGCTTCGGACTGCAGGGTAAAGGACTCGTTCATGTTAATATGAACCTGACTTTTGTCCAGCGTAGGGCTCTGGTTGGTAAATACAGGAAGTCCCTCGTCCGACACCTCTCCGGTCACCGGAACCCTCAGATCGAAGCTTTCCTCACGCCCCGCCACGATCCGTATCTTGTCCGGGATGGACTCCATCAACAAAAAATAGGAAAAAATGCAAATAGAAACCAGCCCTGCCGGCATCAGCCATCTGCATTTTCTTTGAAATCTTTGATAACGCATACCTTCACATTCCTTTCTGTTTCACAGTCTAGTATGTGAAGATATATTGTTTTAATTCAGCCAGACCAATATCAGTCCGATAAATCGTGCTCACTGAATTATTTCATTTCCCCTTCACCGCCAGCGCCAACGCACGCATCTCTTTCGCGCTCTCCCGCACCGTATCGGTCACCTTCACGCCGCCGATCATACGGGACAGCTCCGCGATGCTCTCCGCTTCGTCAAGCCTGTGTATGGTAGAGATTGTGGCATTATTTATCACAGATTTTTCAATCAGATAATGATGATCCGCCATGGCTGCGATCTGCGGCAGGTGCGTGATGCAGATGACCTGATGATTCTTCCCGATGACGTTCATCTTCTCCGCTACCATCTGGGCGGTACGCCCGCTGATTCCCGCATCGATCTCGTCAAAGATCATGGTCTCGATCATATCGTTCTCCGCCAGGATGGTCTTTAATGCCAGCATGATCCGGGACAATTCACCGCCGGAAGCCACCTTGGAGAGCGGCTTCACCGGCTCACCCGGATTGGTGGAGATCATGAATTCCGGCTCATCGATGCCGACCTGCGTATATTCCGGCGTCCGTGTAAATTCCACACGGAAAACAACATCCAGGAAATTCAGTTCGGAAAGAGCCACTGTCACCTGATCCGCCAACTGCCCGGCCTTTTCTTTCCGAATAGCAGACACCTCCCGGCTGATCTTCTCAAGGGCGGCCTCAGCAGCTTTTTGCTGTTCTTCCAGGTTCTTAAGATATTCTTCGTAATTCTTTAGCGTTTCATACCGCTGTTCCTTCTGTTCCTTTTGTGCCAGGATCTTATCGATGCCGTCACCATACTTGGCCTTTAAACGATTGATCTCGTCCAGGCGACGTTCCACCTGAGCAAAATCCTCCTCCGAAAACTCTGCGTCAGACAGATATCCTGCCAGCTCCCGATTAAAATCATTGAGCAGGTTGTCCACATCCTCCAACTGCGCAACCATATTCTCCAGCGCGCTGTCATAGTCTGTCACAGCCGAAAGCTCCCGCAGCGCCCGGCCAATCTGCCCATCGGCACCGCCGATGCTGCCCGCTGTCAGCTCATGAGCCTTGCCTGCCGCCTCTAAGATCTTCTGCCCATGGGACATGCGTCGGTATTCCTCCTCCAGCTCCTCGTCTTCACCAAGCCTTAAAGCCGCGTCTGTGATCTCCTGGATCTCATATTCCAGAAAGGAGAGCTCTCTGGCACGCTGGCTCTCATCCGTCACAGCGTTCTCCATCTCCTTTTTCAGCTTCTGATAGGTCTGATAACAATCGGCCAGTTCTTCCTTCTTCCCCTTTAACTCGTCCTTGGCATAGCTGTCCAGAATCTCCAGATGCCTGCGCTTATGGAGCAGTGACTCGTGTTCATGCTGTCCATGGATATCAATGAGCACTGCCGCAACCTCCCGCATACGGGAAGCCGGAACACTCTCGGAATTGATCCGCCCGACGCTCCTCTGCGCTGTGATCTTCCGGGACATGATGATCTGTCCATCCTCCGGAATCACATCCAGCGCAAGAAGCTGCTGCCGCTGATAATCATTCTCTATGCCAAATACCAGCTCCACCAGCGCATACTCCGCGTTCTCCCGGAGCATTTCCTTTGGTACCTTCTCCCCAAGCGCAAGATTCAATGAGCCAATGATGATGGATTTACCCGCTCCGGTCTCGCCGGACAGAATATTCAGACCATTTCCAAATTCAACCTCTGTCTCCTCGATCAGCGCAAGATTCTTCACGTGCAGACTAAGTAACATTGCCTTTCCCCCTTTTACTCCAATATCCGTCGAAGCCTCTCCATCAATGCCACCGTATCCTCCACGGTACGCACTGCACACATGATGGTATCGTCTCCGGCAATACTGCCTACAATCTCATGACAATCGATATGATCCAGCGCCGCTGCCACCGCCATAGCCATACCGGACACCGTCTTGATTACCAGGATATTCTGTGCCATATCCATGGACACAAAGCCATCCCGCAGCACCCTGATATACTTCTCCGTCATATCAGGAGCCTTCTCGCTTAAGACCGCATACTTCTGCCGTCCACCCTTAGTCACCTTGGTGAGATGAAGCTGCCGGATATCACGGGACACTGTGGCCTGGGTCACTGAAAACCCTTCCCTCAGAAGATGCTCGGATAACTCCTCCTGTGTCTCAATGTCGTATTTTTTTACCAATTCCAATATCTTTGCTTGTCTTCCCGATTTCATAGTACTCAATCTCCCTGCATTTTTTTACGTAAAATTTCCAAAAAGCTCAGTTTATTCAGCTTTAGAATCCGTGTGTGCATTTTTGACCGCTGCACAACGATCCTGTCTCCAACTCCCAGCCGAAAGATCTGATCTCCGTCAAAGCTCACTTCCGCTTCCTCGTCAATCTCCGTGCGGCGGGAAGCGATCTCCACCGCAATCTCATCCTCCGCATCCAGCACAATGCTCTTCGCATTCAGAGAATGGGGGCTGATGGGTGTAACCAGCAGAAGTTCCGCCCTTGGCTCCACGATGGGACCGCCCGCCGACATACTGTAGGCTGTGGAACCGGTAGGCGTTGCCAAAATGATTCCATCTGCACTGTATGTATATAGATATTCTCCGTTCACGTAGATAACCAGGTTCAGCATCTGGGAAAAACCGGATCGGTGGATCACAATATCATTCAGCGCAAGACAGGACGGACTACTCTGCCCGCCAGCCACACAGTAACCGGTCAGCATCATCCGCTCCTCCACCATATAGTTGTCCTGCATCAGACTGTCAATCGCCGGAAAGACGCTGTCGCGATCCAGCTCACACAGATAACCCACATGTCCCTGGTTGATGCCAAGCACCGGGATCTGACGTTCCACCAGATCTCTGGCTGCCCGGATCAGTGTTCCATCACCACCCACGCAAAGGACACACTCTGCCTCAGGCGGAATTGCTTCTGCTGCGCCGCGCAAGTCCTGCTCTCCGCCAACGTTCCCGCTATGCGCACAGTTCCCGCCCTTTTTCTGTATATAAGCTTCGATCTGTCCGGTGAGCCTGCGCCCCTCATCCTTCTGTTCATTGGTTATAATATAAAAATGTTTCATGCCTTGTCCAGTGCTTCATGCGCCTGTGCTACCACAGCGTCAATGTCCACCTTCTCCTCCTGACTCCCATTACTTCCTTTCTGCAGGTATACCAGATACTCGATATTTCCTTCCGGTCCCTTGATCGGCGAAAACTCCAGATTCTTCACCGTAAATCCAAGCTCCCGGCTAAAGGACAGCACCCGCTCGATAACCTCCCGGTGTACTGCCGGATCACGGACAACGCCCTTCTTGCCAACCTTCTCCCGTCCAGCCTCGAACTGTGGCTTGATCAGGCACACCATCTCTCCGCTTTCGGAAAGGAGCTCCTTTGCCGGCCCCAGAACCTTCGTCAGAGAGATAAAGGATACATCCACCGATGCAAAATCCAGCACATCCGCGATATCCTCCGGCGTTACATAGCGGATGTTGGTCTTCTCCATACAGACTACCCGCGCATCCTGCCTTAGCTTCCAGGCAAACTGTCCATAGCCCACATCTACTGCGTAGACCTTCTTAGCGCCGTTTTGCAGCATGCAGTCGGTAAATCCGCCCGTGGAAGCTCCGATATCCATGCAGATCTTCCCCTCCAGGGAAATCCCGAAATTCTTCATGGCTTTCTCCAGCTTCAATCCCCCACGGCTCACATAACGCAGGGTATTTCCGCGTATCTCAATGGGCGCATCCTCAGCAAAGGTTGCCCCTGCCTTGTCCTCACGCTGACCATCCACGAAAACGATTCCCTCCATGATCATGGCTTTTGCCTTCTCACGTGAGGGCGCCAGATTCTTCTGCACCAATAAAACATCCAGTCGTTCCTTCATCACTACAGCCCGGTATACTCCGCCGTCACCTTGCTGACGACGGAATCTGCATCGATACCGGTTTCCTTTCTCAAAATATCAACATTACCATGCTCCACGTACTCATCCGGGAGCGCAATATTTAAGATCCTGCTCTTACTGTCACATTGATTCAATAATTGTACCACATGCTCTCCAAAACCGCCGCTTGCCACGTTTTCTTCCATAGTTACGATCAGCCTGTGCTTCGCCGGAAGCGACAGCAGCAGTTCCTGATCCAACGGTTTTACGAAGCGGGCGTTGACAAGGGTACAGGAATAACCAGCCTCCTTCAGCCGCTCCCGAACCTCCTTCGCAGTCTTCACCATACTTCCCACGGCCACCAGCGCAATGTCCACCTCCTCATAGAGAACCTCGCTCTTTCCAAGGCGGATCTCCTGGCGGAATTCCTTTAAGCCGTCATAAGCCTCTCCCCTGGGATAACGCACCGCAATGGGATGCCCGAAGTTTACCGCAAATTTAATCATATCGGAAAGCTCCCACTTATTCTTGGGGGCTAATATCGTCATATTTGGAATGGTGGACAGATAAGACAGATCAAAGATTCCCTGATGCGTCTCCCCATCGCTCCCCACAAGAC
>CAKSAI010000055.1 GCA_934434905.1 uncultured Lachnospiraceae bacterium
GTCAGATCTGATACCCTGGAATTCGGCAGCTTCCTGTCGCCCTTTTTCCGGCTGAACCAGATCTTCCCGGATTATTATTACTCCATATATTATGGTTTTGCATATGGAAATGAATCTCTCAACTTCTCGTTGTCCGAGGCCTACCATTGCGTCGGCGGATACTGTATCGCGATCCTGCCGCTCCTTCTGCTGGCATTTTTTCTCTATCGGCACAAGCCGTTGGAGACAGCCGGAGATGTGGTTACGATTCCTTTTCTGCGTCCGCTGCTGCGCTGGATCGTCACCTTCTGTGTCGGCTCCTTTCTGGCCGTAACTGCCATAAGGATGCTGCATTCCGATGAGACTGTTCCGGCCTCGCTGCCGCTGTTTCTGATTCTTTTGTCCATCGGAAGCGTGCTGGTATTCTTCCTGTCTGAGATGCTCATGCAGAAGAAATTCATGATATTCAAAAAGCACCTCTTTGTGGAATGCGGGGTATTCGTGTCCCTATCCCTGCTCTTTGCCATCAGCGCCGATCTGAACCTGTTCGGTGTAGAGACGCGGATTCCTGCGGAGTCGGATATTGAAGCTGTCTATCTGGACGGGGAATATTCGATCACCGTGCGCACGGAGGATTTTTCCAAGGTACTGGACATCCATCAGGGGCTTATTGATTCCAAAGAGGAAATTGAGCGATACACCCGAAAATATGGCATGACTGAAAGAAATATGCATCTGACACTGCGGTATGTATTGAAGAACGGCAGAACATTGACCCGTTTCTACCAGATACCCATAGAGGATTACTACTTGGATAAGGAGGATTTTGTCTGCCGCAAGCTAATGGAGCTGTTTAACACGCCGGATTATTACCTGTGCTATCATTTTACCGATGCCTACGAATCTGTCACACTTATCAGCGGTTCCTTGGATCAGTACATGGATGATTTTCCCTATACGAAAACCATCGGGCTGGATTCGGAACAATGCCAGCAACTCATGGAAGCATTCAAACAGGATGTGGCGGAAGGAAATTATCAGATCTGCAATTACCGGACGGATAAGGATTATTCCAACCTCTCACTCACACTGAGCTATCGGGTTCCGGTGGGTGCCTCCTATCCGATCTACCTTGATACGGCACAGATCACAGATTCGGATAACATTCAGACAACCTCCATCAACCTTAATGACTCCTGTGTCCATACCCTTGAGATGCTGGTGGAGCTAGGGCTTCTATCCGAAGATCATACTATGATCCAGGGGTGGTAGCGGCCTCATCGATAGCTTTTCCGATGTCATGCCGCATATATTTATTTGCGAAGTCCACCCATTCCGTAGCCTTGTATGCATTGGCTCTGGCACTCTTAAGATCAGCGCCCTTGGCGGTGATTCCCAGAACACGTCCGCCGTTTGTAAGGATCCTCCCGTCCTCGGATAATCTCGTTCCGGCATGGAAGCAGTAGCAGTCCTGCGCGGTATCAAAGTGCTCCAGGCCCTTGATCTCAAAGCCCTTCTCATAGGAGACCGGATATCCGTCGGAGGCCAGCACCACGCAGACCGCGGCGTTATCCTCAAACTGCAGATCGATATCCTCTAACCTCCCGTCGATGCAGGCTTCCATGACTTCTGTGATATCATTCTTCATCCTCGGCAGAACCACCTGGGCCTCCGGGTCGCCGAACCGGGCGTTGTATTCCAGCACCTTGGGTTCCTTCTCTGTGAGCATCAGGCCGAAGAAGATGATGCCCTTGAACTCACGTCCCTCCGCCGCCATGGCGTCCACGGTGGGCTGATAAATGTATTTCTGACAGAACGCATCCACTTCATCGGTATAGAAGGGGCTTGGCGAGAAGGTTCCCATCCCGCCGGTATTGAGACCTGTATCACCGTCCCCTGCCCGCTTATGATCCTGGGCGGAGGTCATAGTCTTGATGGTCTTTCCATCCACGAAGGACAGCACAGACACTTCACGGCCGGTCATGAACTCTTCGATAACCATGCAGTTGCCGGCGCTTCCGAACTGCTTATCCAGCATGATGGACTTCACGCCCTCCCGGGCTTCTGTAAGGGTATTGCAGATCAGCACGCCCTTTCCCAGCGCCAGGCCATCCGCCTTCAGTACGATTGGGAAGTCCGCAGTCTCAAGATATGCCAGCGCCGCATCCGGATCTGTAAAATTCTCATATGCTGCTGTGGGAATGTTATATTTTTTCATCAGATCCTTGGAGAAAGCCTTGGAGCCCTCCAGGATCGCCGCGTTTTTCCTGGGACCGAATACCTTAAGTCCCTGCGCTTCGAAGACGTCCACGATGCCGCCCACCAGCGGATCATCCATGCCGATGATGGTCAGATCTACGGCATGCTCCCTGGCAAATGCTGCCAGCTTGTCGAATTCCATGGCACCGATGGGTACGCACTCCGCGATCCGGGCAATGCCGCCGTTTCCCGGCGCACAGTAGATCTTATCTACTCTTGGACTTTTCGCTACCGAATATGCGATGGCGTGTTCTCTTCCGCCGCTTCCTACGATCAATACTTTCATGGTGATTCCCTCCGTTCTATCTGTCAATGAAAGTGCGCATCAATCCGCGAGGCTTTCCTATATAGTGACTCCTGCCTCAACAGACACGCATTCGCTTAATCTACAAATACCCGTCCATCTTCTACACGGACCCTGCCGTTCGCAATGAGGTTAATAGCTGCAGGCAGCAGCTTCCATTCTGCCTGCTCCATGACCCGGTGCTGCAGTACCTCTGGTGTATCACCCGGCTCCACTGCCACTGCCTTCTGCAGAATGATGGGGCCTGTATCCGTTCCCTCATCCACGAAATGCACGGTAGCTCCGGTGACCTTCACGCCCCGCGCCAGCACCGCCTCGTGTACCTTAAGGCCGTAATAGCCGGTTCCGCAGAAGGAAGGGATCAGGGACGGATGCACGTTGATGATCCGATTCCGGTACTTCCTTATCATCTGCTCCGGGATCACCACCAGATAACCGGCCAGCACGATGAGGTCGATGTTCCGCTCTTCCAACGTCGCAAGCAACGCCTGATGGAACATCTCCCGGTCTTCATAATCCTTAGGCGAGATACTAAGCGCCTCGATCCCGTGCTTTGCGGCACGCTCCAGGGCATATGCATTCTTATTATTGCTGATCACAACAACGATCTTCGCATTGGTAACAGTACCATTTTCTATACTATCGATGATCGCCTGCAGGTTGGTCCCGCCGCCGGAGACAAGTACCGCCAGCCGCAGAACCTTTTCGGTTTTTACCATTGAGAAACCTCTTTTCTTTTCCATTCGCCCGGAACCTCAGTCTCCAAACGTAATTTCTGCTTTCCTAGCAGAGAGTAACACCCTTCTCTCCGTCCTCGATACGTCCTACCACATACGGGGTCTCGCCCGCCGCACGTATGGCCTCCATGGCCTTGTCTGCGTCAGCTGCGTCCACAGCCAGCACCATACCAAGACCCATGTTGTAGGTGTTGTACATCATCTCTTCCTCGATCTCGCCCTCCCGCTTCAGCATAGCGAAGATCGGCGGAACGGGATAGCTGTTCTTCTCCACCACCGCACGCTTTCCTTCCGGCAGCATACGTGGGATATTCTCATAGAAGCCGCCGCCGGTGATATGGCTGCATGCCTTCACAGTGACGCCTGCCTCCTTGATGGAGCGCAGCGCCTTCACATAGATCTTCGTGGGTGCCAGCAGCGCTTCGCCCAGCGTAGTGCCCAGCTCATCATAATATGTATTCAGGCTCTCCGCCGTCATGCAGAACACACGGCGCACCAGGGAGAAGCCATTGGAATGCACGCCGGAGGAGGCCATGCCGATGAGCACATCGCCCGCCTTGACATCCTTCCCGGTAATCAGATCCTTCTCATCCACAATTCCTACCGCGAAGCCCGCCAGATCGTATTCGTCCACCGGATAGAAGCCCGGCATCTCCGCCGTCTCTCCGCCGATCAGCGCAGCCCCGGACTGGATGCAGCCCTGTGCCACACCGCTGACGATGGATGCGATCTTCTCCGGTTCGTTCTTCCCGCAGGCGATATAGTCCAGGAAAAACAGCGGTTCCCCGCCTGCGCAGGCGATGTCGTTGACGCACATAGCCACACAGTCGATCCCTACCGTATCATGCTTGTCCAGCAGGAATGCCAGCTTCAGCTTCGTTCCCACGCCGTCCGTCCCGGACACCAGGGTCGGCTTCTCCATACCCTTGAATTTTTCCATGGAAAATGCTCCTGAAAATCCGCCCAGGTTGGTGAGCACTTCACTTCTCATGGTCTGCTGCACATGCTTCTTCATCAATTCCACGGAGCGATAGCCCGCTTCGATATCCACTCCTGCATTCTTATAATCCATTATTATTTCCTCCCATATTCCTTGTATCCGACTTCCTTAAGCCGCGCGTCCTTCTTCTGCACCTGCTCCTTCATATTCTCAGAATATGCCTTCAGCCGTGTCAGCAGCGCCTCATCCGAGGTTGCCAGGATTCTGGCCGCCAGAAGTCCCGCATTAGCTCCGCCGTTGATAGCCACCGTAGCCACCGGAATCCCGGAGGGCATCTGCACGATGGAATACAGGGAATCGCGTCCGCCCAGCGAAGTGGTATGCATGGGAATCCCGATCACCGGCATGGGGAAGATTGCTGCACACATCCCCGGCAGGTGCGCGGCCATTCCGGCTCCTGCGATGATAACCTTAAAGCCCTTCTCCTCCGCGGTCTTCGCATATTCGAAGAATACATCCGGTTCCCGGTGTGCCGAGATGATGGTCATCTCATACGTAATTCCAAGCTCCTCCAAGATATCTGCCGCCTTAGCCATGACCGGCATATCCGAATCGCTGCCCATTACAATTCCTACTTTTGCCATGTTCGCTGCTCCTTTGCCAATGCTTTTTCGTATAGTACAATCATATAATATTTGATGGAAAAATTCACCCCTTTTTCTTATTACTTTTAATAATAATATTAATAAGAGACGCCGACATCTCCTTCCATCCGTATCCTGTCCGCAGGATTCCGTAGCCATAAAAAACTGGCTGCAACTTAAAAAGTGCAGTCAGTCAATCATACGCTACGAATGCTCTTCATGCCTCTTCTGTGCTTCCGCTCTCAGCATACGCTCATATTCCGCAGCCGGAACCGGCCTGCTGAAATAGTAGCCCTGCATCTGGCTGCACCCGAATCCGGCAAGCATCTCCGCCTGCTCCTTCGTCTCGACACCCTCGGCGATAACCGGCAGGTCAAGGGCTTTTGCCATATTAATAACGGAAGACAGGATGATCTCACCCTTCCTGGTATCTCCGTCGTCCGACAGGAAATTCTTATCCAGCTTCAGCTTATCAATATTGATCTCCTTGAGGAAATTCAGCGAGGAATAGCCCGAACCAAAGTCATCCAGCTCCACCTTGAAGCCGGATTCACGCAGCCGCCCCAGGATTCCGGCAAAGCGCTCTGCATTCTCCATGTATACACTCTCCGTGATCTCCAGATGGATCTGGGACGGCGAGATACCATACCTCTTTATCATGTTGGAAAGTCCCTCACACAGATCCTTGCGGTAAACATCATTTCTCGAGAGATTTACAGAAACCGGAATGCATTCCCCATTCCATATCTCGTTCTTCCATCTGCATATATAGCGGCATACCTTCTCGAATACGAACTTGTCAACGATGCTGATATAATCACTTTTCTCCAGAAGCGGGATAAATACCGCCGGCGGCAGCATTCCCTTGCGGGGATGATTCCAGCGTATCAGGGCTTCCGCTCCTATGATCTTCTGTCCCGCATAATCGGTCTGCGGCTGGAACCAGACCTCAAACTGCTCCTCTTCAATCGCTCTCTGGATATCAGCGAGAAGCTCCTGCTGCTCCTTCTCGACCGCCATCATCCCCTTCTCGTAATAAGCGATCTTCTTAGAGAAGCTTCCCTTGATGGACTGTAGCGCAAGCAGCGCCTTATAGCTCATTGTGAACGAATCACAGTTCGGCTCGCACAGATCATATACGCCCATATGCAGCTTGATTGGCATGCTCAGATCATAATTTTTAAAGCACTCGGTAAAATGATTGTAACTTTCCTCAACCGTCAGCTCGTCATCCGCACAGAAGCGCACAAAATGATCTGCATTCAGGTGCGCGGCAAAGCTGTCCGCCGAGTTATATTTCTTCATATATAATCCAAAGTCCCGCAGGAGCTTATTTCCCAGTTCATAGCCGTAAACGCCGTTAATATCCCGGAATCGGTCAATGTTATAGCGCTGGACGCGGAACCTTCTTCCCGGATTCTCTTCGATCCATTTCTCCACATGATTATGAAATCCCGAAGAGTTGTACAGGCCTGTCAGCGGGTCATTCTCGTTTGATACGACATCTGAAATATCTTCACACAGCATGAGGATAACATCCTGCCGCTCATCCAGAAACTTATACGTGATCTTTTCGTAGACCGGTGTGTTCCTGTCCTGTGCAATCGTAAAAAACTCCACACAATAGGATTCCTTATGCTTCAATTCTTCCATGACAACAGATAAAAGTAGCGCTTTCTCAATTGCAGGGCGCTCGGAACCCGTCACATTGTCACTAATCATCCTCCTTACCTGCTCATCATAAAGAAGCCCCGTGTATTTCTTGCTGTTCCTTTGCTTTCCCGCTATTCTGTCGGAAACATTCATCACATGCCCGGAACTGCAGTCTATCAGCACGACCTCATCAAAATAGTCTGTAATCAGCCTGCTGATCAGTGCTCCTTCTGTGATCTGATTGAATATAACCTCGCTCTGCGGCATCATTGCGCCTCTTTTCCTGGTGTTTAAATATCACGTTCCGTTGACCCCTTTGCTTCCTTTGCCCGATACATGGCATTGTCGGCACGATAGATCAAATCCTGGATACTATCCGCTTCTCCCTCGTACTGCGCATAGCCGATACTGACCTCTACCGGAATGGCGTCACCCACGACGACATTCCTCTCGCCGATGCAGGCCTTAAATTCCTTCTCAAAGCGGTTTTCGTCAAAGTACCTGCTCCTGATCTGTATCATGGCAAATTCATCGCCGCCGTAGCGGCCGCAGTAACCGTTGGTTCTTTTGGCATATTTCTCCAATGCAGATGCGATCTCCCTCAAAATGCGATCCCCTTCGTTATGACCGAAGGTGTCGTTGATATGCTTAAATTCATCCACATCCACAAACAGAAAATACAATTTCTGATCCGGCTTCAATGATCCTATATCACTTGCAAGGCGCGACAGCAGCTCACGGCGATTGGATATCCCCGTAAGCGGATCAAGTAAAATAAGTGACTCTAAAGAGCGAATATAGGCAAGTAGGAAAGAGATTACAATACCAACTGACAAAATAGGCAGATCCTGCAGGAATATCTGGATGATCCCGCAAAAAACCGGCGGAACAGCAAATGTTGCCAGAGTTATGAGCTCCTTCCGGTGGGCAAAGCTTTTCTTATAAAACGCATTGACAAGGTTCTTAACCGCTGCCACAACAATATATCCGTAAGATAGGATCTGCTGCATATAGAAGAGCGGGCCGCGATGATACTGTCCATCTCCGTCAAACCAGAATAGACAGCCGTTAAAATAGGAAGCGACCAACAGGATGACAAGTACCGCCAGCGGTATGGTGAATATAGCATAGGACTTGTTGTATTTAAACTTCGACTTCTTCTGTACGATCTCGGTATATAAAAACCAGCAGTATGACGAGCAGCCGAAGGAAAGAAAATACATAAAATCCACAAGCCACATCACCGTAGCAGACAGCTTCCAATATCCGGTAATACCCATATTCCACATAAAATCAAACACATTTGCCGCCGCTGCAAGCAATACAGATGTAACAAATGTTCTGTTTTTTACAGAGGTATCAAATCCCGAAACAGATGATCGGATGGCAATGATCACCATAATAACCATGCAAAGGATATTTATCTCGGAATAAAGTAATGTCGCCATTGGCATCCCTCTTTTCTACCAATCTACAGCCGCACTTATCGTATCACGAAGTTAATTTTCTGTCAAGATTTTCTTAGCAAAATAGGGGTGGCGGTCAGGCTCATTCCGTGGTATGATGATAGTATGATTCAGGCATGATTTTTCTGAACCGTGAAACTTTTTGTCATTACATTACGTCTAATCCGAAGAGATCCATGAAAGGAGTCCTTAAGATGAGCGCTGCAAATGCCCAGCAGGTCGAAGAACTGATACTGTCCTCCTATGAGGCCATGTACCGTCTCGCCTACAGCTATGTCGGAAACGAAGACGATGCCATGGACATCGTGCAGGAAAGCGCCTACAAAGCCATCAAGAACGCTCCCTCCATCTCCACGCCCCAGTATCTGAAGACCTGGCTATGGCGAATCGTTATAAACACCTCCATCGATTGTCTGCGTAGGCGGAAGTCGGAGGCTTCCTTATTCGAGGCAGCGGAACCCGCTGCAGAGGATCGCTATACCGACTTCGATACCCTGGAGGCGCTGAATGTGTTGGATGAACGGGAACGCTCTGTGATCGTGCTACGCTTCTTCGAGGACAGAAAGCTTACGGAGATCGCTAAGATCCTTGATCTCAACATCAACACAATCAAATCCATTCTGTACCGCAGTTTATATAAATTGAGATTGAAGTTGTCAGAAGGAGATGTCGCATATGAAGGATGACAGGTTTACAAAAATGAAGCATGAGTATGTATATATCCCTATTCCAGGGGAGCTTAAGGCTTGCGTCCAGCGTTCCATCGATGACGCAAAGCGTGATCTGGCGGTCGAGGCCGCGAAGGAGATCGGTGTCTTCCGTTCCCGTGGTGCCAAAGCCAGTGCCTACGACACGGATTCGGCTGTCCGGAAGAAACGCCCCATGCGCCCCATGCGCAGGATCGCCTTGCATACTGCAAGCGCGGCTGCCGCCGTCCTCTTACTGATCACCGTCATGGCTAATTCCGGTGAGCGCATTGCTTACGCCATGGAGGGGATTCCCTTCCTGAATGCCATCGTCCGTGTTGTCACATTCCGGGAATACAACCACAGCAGCGACAATATGGAAGCCATTATCAAGACGCCCACCGTCCGAGTGGAGGATATGCATGGGAATCCTCTGAACGATACCTCGGATGAACTGAACCGTCAGATTGAGGCCTACACCAGTCAGATCATACAGGCTTACGAGCACGATGTGGAAGCCACCGGCGGCGTTGGCCACGAGACAGTGGATCTGGACTATACCATCGTTACCAACAATGACCGTCTCTTCTCCCTGCGCTTTGACCGGCTAACCGTCATGGCCGGCAGCGACCATTCGGTGAAGATCTATCACCTGGATAAGCTCACAGGCCAGCTAATTACCCTAAAAGATCTGTTCCGGGATGACAGCGACTACATTACGCGCCTGTCTGACTCTGTCAAGGCACAGATGGCCGTCCGGATGAGCGAGGATGGCACTGCCACTTATTTCTACAGTTCCGACTATCCGTATGAATTCGAGTCCATCTCGCCCGACGAGAACTTCTATATCTCCGAAAGCGGAACCTTAACACTGGTCTTTGACAAATACGAGGTTGCACCGGGCTATATGGGTGCCTTGGAATTCGAGATCCCGACGGAAGAGATCAGGGACATTATAAAAGACGGATTCGTGCGATAGGCATGTAGCAATGCCTTTCGACAAATCCGCCTCTTGTCGTTCTATATTCTATAACAGGTAATCCTCCAGGTCTCTCCGGTAGGATCGCGGTGCAGGCTCTTCGGCTTCCTCTTCCGAGACCTTTTTGCTATTTTGCATACGTGCAGTCGCTTTTCCGGCCTTCGATCTCTTCCCCGGACGCGCCTCCAGCTCCAGAAACTCCATAAGATCCATATCAAGCGCCAGCAACATCTTAGCCATGATGTCCATATCCGCCTTGTTGCTGTCCCTGTTTATCATCGCATACAATGTCTGCGCCGGTACTCCGGATTCTCTGGACAACTGGCTTACCGTCATGCCCCGTTCTGACAGGATCTGCTTCAGCCTGCTCCCAATGTTCATCACATTTGCCCTCCTCGTTCGTTTCTCATCCGGCAGCTTACAGCGCCTTGATCCGCTCCAGTGCCTTTACTGTATTCTCGTAGCTTCCGAATGCAGTCAGACGGAAGTAGCCTTCTCCGCTGGGTCCGAAGCCTGCCCCCGGTGTTCCCACCACATTGGCATCCTCTAACAGATGATCGAAGAATTCCCAGCTGGTCATCTGTCCCGGCGTTTTCAGCCAGATATACGGTGCATTGACCCCGCCGAACACATCATAGCCAGCTTCCTTCAGCCCTTGGTAAATAACCTTGGCATTGTTCATATAATAAGCGACCTGCTCCTTCAGCTGCGCCTTTCCAGCCTCAGAATAAACCGCCTCACCGGCACGCTGGATGATATAAGGCGCGCCGTTATACTTCGTTCCGTGACGTCTCGCCCACATGCTGTTCAGGGAAGCTCCTCCGTATACCAGATCCTTCGGAACTACGGTATAGCTCAGACGCACACCGGTAAAGCCTGCATTTTTGGAGAAGCTCTTCAGCTCAATGGCACAGGTTCTTGCCCCTGCACATTCATAGATGGAATGTGCCACATCCGGCTCCGAGATATAAGCCTCATAGGCAGCGTCATAAATGATCAGCGCGCCGTTTTTGTTGGCATAGTCCACCCACTCCTGCAGCTTGTCCTTGGTGATGGTGGTGCCGGTGGGATTGTTGGGCAGACACAGATAGATCACATCCGGCGTCTCCTTGGGGAACTCCGGCACGAAATCATTCTCCATGGTGCAGGGCATGTAGATCACATCGCTCCACATACCGGTTTTCTCATCATAAGTACCGGTTCTTCCGGCCATAACATTGGAATCCACATAGACCGGGTATACCGGATCGCAGACAGCGATCTTATTGTCCACGCTGAACAGTTCCTGGATATTGCCGGAGTCGGACTTCGCCCCATCCGATACAAAGATCTCATCTGCATGGATATCGCAGCCGCGGGCCTCATAATCATTCTTTACAATGGCATTTCTCAAGAAATCGTATCCAAGGTCAGGCGCATAGCCATGAAAGGTCTCTGCATGTCCCATCTCATCCACAGCCTTGTGCATGGCTTCAATGATAGCCGGTGCAATTGGCTGCGTCACGTCCCCGATACCAAGACGGATCACGTCCTTCTCCGGGTGTGCCTCCTTGTAGGCCGCCACCTTCTTGCCGACGGTGCTGAACAGATAGCTGCCCGGCAGCTTCAGATAATTGTCATTTACTTTTAACATCTTGTTTGAAACCTCCTATATAAAAACATTTAATACTAGCAACATCATTTCAACAGAGCTTCTGCAGATGATTTTGATCGCTTTCTTATTCCTTTAAGATCGCCATCAGCTTCTCTGCTGTCTCCGTCATGCCAACGCCGCTGTCCATACTGCTCTTCTGGATATAGCGGTATGCCTCTTCTTCCGTCATGCCCTTTATCGCCATCAGAAGCTCCTTGGCCTCCTTCACGATCTCCCGCTCACGGTCACTTCTCGGATTCGGCTTTCCTCTTCGTCGCTTCCTGGTCCTTGCAGCAGCATATTCCATCTCCTCCACGGTCTTTAAGAGTTCCGGAACCTTAAGCGGCATGGACAGGCATACAATATCGCTCTCCTCCAGTTGACTGCAGTTATGCTGGGTAGTCAGCAGCAGCATCTTAAAATACTGCGGAAGATCCTGGTAGAGTTCCCGGTAAGTGATATCCCGAAGCTGACCGGCACATATCAGGATCCCGTCTCCCAGCTCGTTGGCGTACTGCAGGGCATGGGCTCCTGAGGTACACACTGCGCTGACAGAGAACCCGCCCCGAACCAGGATACTGCGGATACTCTTGGCATTTTCAAGCTTCGGAAATGCTACGATCATGTTTCCCACGGTTCTTTCCTCGCTGACCTTAAATCTTGTACAAGTACTCTTCGATTTCCCAGTCAGTGACCTGTGCCCGGTAGTCGTTCCACTCCTGCTCCTTGGCCTTCACATACTTCTGGAACACATGGTCTCCCAGTACCTTCTGTATGAAGGTATCCTTCTTCAGCTCCTCGATAGCCTCGCCCATATCACAGGGGATAGCTTCGATCCCAAGGGTATTCATCTCTTCTTCTGTCAGATCGAACACATTCCGGTTGACCGGCGCCGGCGGCGTGATCTTGTTCTGAATGCCCTCCAGCCCCGCTGCCAGGCACACTGCGATCAGCAGGTAGGGATTCGCCGCAGAATCCGGGCTTCTCAGCTCGATCCTGGTCTCCTGCCCTCTGGATGATGGGATCCGGATCAGTGGACTTCTGTTGATGCTGGACCAGGCGATATAAATAGGCGCCTCGTAGCCCGGCACCAGCCGTTTATAGGAATTCACCAGCGGATTGGTGATCAGCGTCATCCCTTTCAGATGCTTCATGATCCCGCCGATGAAGTAGTAGGCATCCTCGCTTAAGCCCAACTCTCCCTGGGGATCGTCAAAAATATTCTTCTCATCCTTCCACAAGGACATATTGATATGCATGCCGGAACCGTTGATGCCATACTTCGGCTTCGGCATAAAGCTTGCAAAAAGTCCAAACCGCTTGGCGATGGTCTTCACCGCCAGCTTGAAGGTCATCACATTGTCCGCTGTCACCAGCGCCTCATCGTATTTGAAGTCGATCTCATGCTGGGCCGGAGCCGCTTCATGGTGGGAAGCTTCGATCTCGAATCCCATCTCCTCCAGGGTCAGCACCATATCCCGGCGCGCATTTTCTCCCAGATCCACCGGACCTAAGTCAAAATACCCGGCCTTTTCGTTGGTAATGGTGGTGGGATTGCCCTCGTCATCGGTATGGAAAAGGAAGAATTCACATTCCGGTCCCACATCGAAATGATAGCCCTGCTCCGCAGCCTGCGCAATCACACGCTTTAAGACATATCTGGGATCTCCCTCAAAGGGCTGCCCGTCCGGTCTGTGCACATCACAGATGATACGCGCCACCTTGCCCTGCTGTGGCCGCCAAGGGAAGATCGTGAAGGTATCAAGATCTGGATACAGATACATATCCGACTCCTCGATCCGCACAAAGCCGTCGATGGAAGACCCGTCAAACATACAGTTATTATTCAGCGCCTTCTCCAACTGGCTGGCAGTAACGGCAACATTCTTCAGGATTCCGAACATATCCGTAAACTGCAGACGAATGAATTCTACATCTTCCTCCTCAACCAGTCGAATAATATCCTGTTTCGTATACTTGCTCATACACGCACTCCTTCTTTCTATAATAAATATTATATTGTGTGCAAATTACTCCGCAGTGCACGTCCAAGCACAGCATTTTGTAATTCTTTCATCTGGCACTGCTCATTGCTTATGCACAATCTACATGCTTCCAGCACCTTCGTGTATTCCATAGAGCCGCCGAAGAGATCAAGGGCACTCCCGATAGTCACATCCAGTCTGCCCTGTCCCAGCGTTCTAAGTTCCCAAAGATCCGCAAAGCTCCCAACTCCGCCGGCATAGGTGACAGGTATCTTCCCCCAGCTTCCCAGAAGCTTCACCAGCTCCCGTTCGATTCCTGCGGCCTTCCCCTCAACGTCCACCGCATGGATCAGAAACTCATCCGCATACGCGCTAAGCCGATCCAGAAGCTCTTCCTCTACCACCTCGTCGGTAAACCTCTGCCAACGATCTGTGACTACATAATATCGGCCGTCCCGCTTCCTGCAGCTCACATCCAGCACCAGGTGCTTTCGTCCCACAACCGCCGCCAGCCTCTCCAGGTTTCCGTAATCGACTCTTCCCTCCTTAAAAACATAGGACGTAACGATCACATGACTGGCTCCTGCCTCCAGAAACTCACCTGCATTCTCCGGGTTGATGCCACCGCCAATCATAAGTCCTCCGGGATAAGCCCTAAGGGCCGCTAATGCCTGGGCCTTCGTGTCCGGATAATACGCGGAATCCACGGAATTTAAGAGGATCACATGGCCGCCTGTAAGTCCATCCTTCTGATACAACTTCGCATAGAAGGCGGCGTCCTTGTGAGAGACAAAGTTCTCCGCAGCCTGATCACCCGCATCCCGCAGACTTCCGCCTACGATCTGCTTAACTTTTCCATTGTGAATATC
>CAKSAI010000056.1 GCA_934434905.1 uncultured Lachnospiraceae bacterium
CTTCGCACCAGACTGTATATGGTATAGATATACCCCTGATATTCAATCTGTTTTCCTTCAGCAATCTCAAGGAGCGTCCTTATAACCTTGACTGCATATTCCTTGAAATTGACCCTTTGCACATAGCTTTTATCTGTCTCTATATCAATCCAGCCATAATTCTCCAGCTTCCGAAGCATCCAGTTGGCTTTGTCTCTGGCGGACTTTCCTTCTACATCCTCTCCTGTCAGATCCGCCGCCTGTGATGCTTCAAAATAATATTGTAATTCCTCTACCAGAACATCCCTTTCCACACCAAAAGACAGCTGATGATCCATAACGGAAAACAGTTTGCAGATACATTCCCAATACACCGTCTTATTGGGAGATGCCAGTGGCACAAAAAAATGTTCATCTATAATATGAAACACGTTGGTCCCCTTCCATATTTTTCTTAATATTATAACCAAAAAGGTGCGTCAGGTCAATTCCCGACGCTTGCTTTTTTATATTTATCGCAATGAATCAGAACTGGTAAAATACTCTAATCGTTATAAAATACGAAAATCTCTTTTCTTTTCCCTTATCTTGATTTATAATGAAGGAAAGCCGCCTTGCGGCTTTCCGCTACCCAAACAGAGCATCGCGGAGTTTGGGGTTCCCGTTTCCGCTACCCAAATATGATAAATTGTAATTGGAGTGTACCGATGAGATTTTATGAAAATTTTAACAACTATATTGAACAATGCGGCTGCATGGCAAAGGACATCAGTGCCCGGACAGGCATTTCCGCAGCCACACTCAGCCGCTACCGTTCCGGTGAACGCGTCCCCGATATGGAGTCAGACGCATTCCGCAGCCTGTGCAGAGCGATTGCGCAGATAGCTGCTGATAAAAATATCGCAGATATCACAGAAGATTCTGTACGTGAAAGCTTTATGAAGTGCTCGGACTTTGTTTCTACGGACAAGGAACAGCTCCGGCAGAATTTCAATACCCTGATCACTGTACTGAACCTCAATATGTCGAATCTGTGCCAGCAGACCAATTATGACACCTCAACGGTCTACCGCATCCGAAACGGATCCCGGCAGCCGGCAGATCCTGAACAGTTTGCTTCGTCCATCTCCTTATATGTTGCTCAGAAAACAGAACGCGAATCCGATCTTGCAATACTGGCGGAGCTTATTGGCACTTCTACTGAAGAACTATCGGATTATTCTGTCCGATATACGCAAATAAAAAACTGGATGCTTGAAGGACACACGCCCGTTTCACAGGAAGGCGGCGTTTCCGGTTTTCTTACCAAGCTTGATGAATTTGATTTAAATGAATATATCAAGGCGATTCATTTTGATGAAATGAAAGTTCCATCCCTCCCCTTTCAGCTTCCGACCTCCAAATACTATTACGGGCTGAATGAAATGATGGAAAGCGAGATTGATTTTCTGAAAGCAACGGTATTATCCAAATCCCAGAAGCCTGTCACGCTGTACAGTGATATGCCGATGACTGAAATGGCAAAGGATCCGGAATTCCCCAAGAAATGGATGTACGGAATGGCACTGATGCTCAAAAAGGGACTGCACCTAAACAACATCCACAACCTGAACCGCTCCTTTGAAGAAATGATGCTGGGACTTGAGAGCTGGATACCGATGTACATGACCGGGCAGATCTCACCGTATTATCTGAAAAACACACAGAACGGTGTATTCCATCATTTCCTGCGGGTTTCCGGTGCTGCTGCACTGTCCGGCGAAGCGATTTTCGGGCATCATTCCGATGGGCGGTATTATATGTCCAAAACGAAGGATGATATCGCTTATTACACCATGCGTGCGGAGAATCTGCTGGAACACGCACATCCCTTGATGGATATTTATCGGGAAGACAATGCCGGAAAGTTGAAGGCATTTGCACTTGCAGATCTGCAAACGCCCGGTAAACGCAGGGGAATCCTGTCTGCACCACCGATCTATACCATGGACGCAGACTTCCTGGAACGGCTTCTTGATAACCACGCAGTAACATGCGTGGACAGGCAGAGCATCCTGAAATATGCTGCCGCCCAGCGTGACCTGACCGAGCAGCTTCTCGCGACAGAGCTTATGGAAGACGAGATTCCAAGGATTACAAAAGAAGAATTCGAACTTCATCCGATTGCCCTGCCCTTGTCCGGAATGTTTTACGAAAAAGATATTCGTTATACATACGAAGAATATTCCGAGCACCTACGGCAAACAGAACAATTTGCAAAAGCCTATCCCAATTACACGGTCAATTTCACCACTTCCAACCCGTTTCGGAATCTGCAGATTCTGATGCACGAGGGACAATGGGCCATGATCTCAAAGGGGAATGCTCCTGCAATTCACTTTGTGATCCATCATCCGAAGCTGCGAAACGCCATTGAGAATTTCGTGCCTCCGGTATTCGAGTAATTGCGATATCATTCCCCACCTGCTTTAGCTGTGGGGAGTGTCAACGCAGATTCCCTACCTTGAACTCCCGCTCTGCTTCCCGCTTGATGTCCTTCTTGGCAATATCCTGGCGCTTGTCGTAGAGCTTCTTACCCTTGGCCAGGCCGATCTCCACCTTCACCAGGCTGCCCTTGAAGTACACCGACAAGGGCACCAGGGTATACCCCTTCTCCGCAATCTTCCCGGTCAGCTTATTGATCTCGTATTTATGTAGCAAAAGCTTTCTGGGGCGCAGGGGATCCTTGTTGAAGATATTTCCCTTCTCATAGGGACTGATGTGCATGCCATAGACGATCAGTTCCCCGTTTTCTATGCGGATAAAGGCCTCCTTCACGCTGCATTTTCCCATTCGGAGGGACTTTACCTCCGTGCCGGCAAGACTGATGCCGGCCTCGTAGTTATCCTCGATAAAATAATCATGATACGCCTTCTTGTTGTTGGCGATCAGCTTCACACTTTCCTTGCCCATGTTCGTTCTCCTTTATAAGTAAAAAGTCAATTATCCGAAGAAGCCTGTCTGCACCTGCCACACGGACCTTCACCTTCTGCCCCAGCTTATAGCAGATATTTGTAGTCTCGCCCACCATCTCATAGGTATCCTCCTGATAACGGAAGTAATCACCCTCAAGATTTGAGACGTGTACCATACCCTCAATGGTATTGGGAAGCTCCACGTAGATTCCCCAGGCGGTGATACTGGAAATGACGCCCTCGTACTCTTCTCCGATATGGTCCTCCATATATTCCACCTTCTTCAGCTTCTCCGTCTCCCGCTCTGCCTCGTCTGCCCGTCGCTCCAGTTCGCTGGACCGGGCTGCCACCTGCGGCAGAATCTCCTCATAATGCGCAATCCGTCCCTCGTTCAGCCGTCCCCGAAGATTCTCCTTGATGATCCGGTGAATCTGCAGATCGGGGTATCGTCGGATGGGGGATGTAAAATGGCAGTAATAGCGGGTAGCCAGACCGAAATGGCCGATGCTTTCCGTTGTATATTTGGCCCGTTTCATGGAACGCAGCGTCAGACGACTGATCAATGCTTCCTCCGGTGAATCCTCAATCCGCGCCAGCAGCTTCTGAAGCTCCTTGGGGTGTACCTCGTCCTGTCCGATGCGGATCGCGTAGCCAAAGTTATTGATAAAGGCCGCCAGCTTCCGTATTTTCTCCGGATCCGGATTCTCATGGGAGCGATACACAAATGGCAGCTCCTGCCAGAAATAATCCTGGGCTACTGTCTCATTGGCGATGAGCATAAAGTCCTCAATGATCCTGGTGGCGACATTCCGATCGTAGGGTGCGATGGTGATGGGCTTGCCCTGCGCATCCAGAATCATCTTTGTCTCCGGAAAATCAAAATCGATAGACCCGCGAAGCCTTCTTTTTTCCCTTAAAATAGCAGCCAACTGCTCCATGCGCAAAAACATAGGCACAAGTTCACGGTACGTATTCATCTCCGTCTCGTCATGATCCGCCAGAATCTTCTTCACGCTGGTATAGCTCATGCGCCGATCCACCCGGATCACAGTCTCTGCGATCTGATGGTCGATCACATTTCCTTTTCCATCAATGAGCATAATGCAGCTTAAGGCCAGTCGGTCTTCCCCTTCATTTAAGGAACAGATTCCATTGGAGAGCGTGTGCGGCAGCATAGGGATCACCCGATCCACCAGATACACACTGGTTCCACGATTCAGGGCCTCGGCGTCCAGGGCGCTGCCCTCCTGCACGTAATTCGTCACATCTGCAATGTGAACACCCAGTCGGTAATTCTCACCTTCCATGGTCAGTGTGACAGCATCATCCAGATCCTTGGCGTCCTCCCCATCGATGGTGACGGTCTGCCAGTTGCGAAGATCCAGTCGCCCCGCACGATCCGCATCACTCACCGGCTTCGAAACAGTTTCTGCCTGGTTCAATACCTTCTCAGGGAATTCCATGGGCAGATCATAGCCTCGGATGATGGACATGATATCGGTTCCCGGATCGTTGATGTGCCCGATGATCTCCACCACCCGTCCTTCCGGATTCCGATCCTTCCTGCCATAATCTGTGATCTCCACCACCACTTTATGCCCGGTCACAGCACCGCCCGAACATTCCTGCGGGATGAAAATATCCTCGGAAAGCCTCTGGTTGTCCGGCTTTACAAAGCCAAAGCTCTTCGTCTTCTCATAAGTTCCCACAAGCCTGGTGGTAGCCCGGCTTAAAATACGGGTGATGACACCCTCCCGGCGTCGTGACTTCACCTGCATCCCCCCGGCAGACCGACCGGACTTAGAAGCTTCCCTTTCGGATCCTGCTGCGCCGCCCATCAAGAGCACCTGCACCTCATCCCCGTGCATGGCACCACAGGTATTCTCCTCCGAGATAAAGATATCCGTTCCCTCCGCAGGCTCTACAAAGCCGAACCCACGGGGATTGCCGATGAACTTTCCTGTGACAAATCTTCCCTGTGCCTTGGAATACTTGCCCTTTTTGGATATCTCGATCTTACCGTCTGCCACCAGAGCGTCCAGCACTTCCTCCAGCTCCGTCCGGTTTTCCCTTGGAATATTCAAGAGGATTGCGATCTCCTTGATCTTCATAGGGATATACTGATCATCGCAGATCAGACTGTAGATGGTCTGCTTGCGTTGTTCAAACTTTTCCTGATCCATTTATTCTCCTTAAAAACAAAGGGGCTGTCGAACTTCGACAGCCTCATCTTACGCTTATTATTTAAAGCTTCCAATACAGAGTATCGCGGAAATCACCATGAACAAAACAACCATCGCCGTCGTCGCCTTCACCAGGACGCCTTCCACGGAACGGCCCTTATTCTTGCCCCAGTAGGTATCGGCCATACCGCCGATGGAACCAAGACCCTGCTGCTTTCCTTCCTGCATCAATACGATTACTGTCAATGCAATACAAATTATAATAAAGACTATCGTTAATATCGTTTTGACAACTTGCATCTGTTAACACCTCCTCGGTAACTTGTTCTACAACTTTTAATAGTTTACCACAATCTCTTGCGGTTTTCAACCATATTTTGAAAAAAACAGTTCAGCCATCGTCAATGCCATGGACGAATCATGCTCGCATGAATAAGTACATGGCATTTGCGATGAGCGGAGCGCCATCTCATGAGCAAAGTTAGCTGTGAAACAGCGAGAAAGCACCGCAGGTGCCTTTGCGAATGGCGCGTGCTGAACTGTTACCTACACTTTATTAAACGGATTCTTATAGCAAGCCGCGTCTCCCAGCTCCTCCTCGATGCGCAGCAGTTGATTGTACTTCGCCACACGGTCGCTCCTGCAGGGTGCTCCGGTCTTGATCTGCCCGGCATTCACTGCCACCGCCAGATCCGCGATGAAGGTATCCTCCGTCTCCCCGGAACGATGTGAGACGACGGCGCGATAGCCATTCTTATGCGCCATCTCGATGGCCTCCATGGCCTCGGATACCGTGCCGATCTGATTTAGCTTGACGAGAATGGCATTTCCGCAGCCCAGCTTGATCCCCGCGTCCAGGCGCTTGGTATTGGTAACAAACAGATCATCGCCCACCAGCTGAACCTTGTCGCCCAGGCGTCTGGTCATGGCCTTCCAGCCGTCCCAGTCATCCTCCGCAAGCCCGTCCTCGATGGAGATGATGGGGAATTCTTCTATAAGCTCCTCCAGATAATCCAGCATCGCATTGGTATCACGGAATACCTCTTCCCCGGAAAGCTGACTCTCGCCCTCGAAATAATACAGCCCGGTCTGCTCATTATATAACTCAGAGGAAGCCACATCCAGTGCGATCCTGACATCCTCTCCCGGCACATATCCGGCGGCCTTTATGGCCTCCACAATGAGCCTTAACACAGCCTTGGCATCCGGCAGATCCGGTGCGAAGCCTCCCTCGTCCCCGATCCCGGTGGACAGGCCGTTTTTCTCCAGGATCTTCTTTAAGTTATGATACACCTCTGCACAGATACGCAGCCCTTCCCGAAAGGACTCCGCCCGCACCGGCATGATCATAAATTCCTGGAAATCCACGGTATTCCTGGCGTGCTTTCCGCCATTTAAGATATTCATCATAGGAACCGGAAGCTGTCGCACATAGCTTCCGCCCAGGTAGCGGTAGAGAGGGATGTTCCATGATTCCGCTGCGGCCCGCGCCACTGCCATGGACACGCCCAGGATCGCGTTTGCCCCCAGGTTCTGCTTATTGTCTGTGCCATCCTCATGCATGAGGATCCGGTCGATCATAAGCTGATCTAGGGCATTCTTTCCAAGCAGCGCCTTGGATATGCGCTCATTCACATTGTCCACAGCCTTGGTTACGCCCAGTCCGAAATACCTCGGCTCTCCATCCCGAAGCTCCACCGCTTCAAATCGCCCGGTGGAAGCCCCGGAGGGTACGGCTGCCCGTCCGGTCACGCAGCCGTCCACCGTCACCTCCGCCTCCACTGTGGGATTCCCTCTGGAATCCAGGATCTCCCTGGCGCGCACGCCTGTAATCTCTAAATATTCTGCCATATTGTCCCCTTTCTTTGCTTCTGCTATATTACACAATATCTCCATACACCTGCTATCCCCTATTTTATCCATTTACTTCCAAGCCTATACATATTGGCATAAAAAAAGACAGAGCATTTCCTTGAAAATTTTTCTCAAAAATGCTCTGCCTGTATCTACTCTATCTTATAAAACGTTTTCTGTCAATCCTTCCACCCGCTAAGTTTGCGCTAATATTGTTACCGCGCCAAAAGTCGGAATCTACGACATACCTGCCCTATTACCTGTCCTGCCAGGACTTGAAGCACCGATACACGCCGAAGGTCCAGCCCATCATTGCCGGCATCTCATATTCGTTCACGGCCTCAATATTCCCCTCCAGAATATTGTACTTCTCCCAGAGATGGCCGGTCTGCTCATAACAGCGCTCCAGCGTCTCTGTGAACTTCCCGGCGATGCGCAGCGCATCCTCACGATAACCGTAGCGCAGAAGACCGCCGGCTACCATGAGCTGCATGGGTGCCCAGCCATTGGGGTAATCCCACTGGTAATTACCGGGAGTATCATTCTTCTCACAGGTGAGGATCCCATACGCTGTTTCCAGACGGGGCAGCGCATTCTTTGCCGCCTCTGCCTCCTCTTCGGTGGCCATGCCGCAATACAGCGGATAGAAGGAGGCCGCACTGAAGATGGATGTCTGCTTCTTATCGGTAATATGATAATCCATAAACAAGCCTTCCGCATTCTTCAGATATTTCCGGCACAGAGCGGCGCGGTCGTCCCGGAGCGACTTCCATTTCTCCGATTTCTTCTGCTTCTCAAGCTCTGCTGCGAAGAAGGACAGGTTATCCTCCATTGCATACAGAAGGCTATTCAGGTCAGCCGGAGCATATTCATAGGTCTTGCTGCTCATGCGCGGATTCACGTCCCACCCGCTCTCTCCTGCTGAGATCATGCCCCGCGCAGCAGCCTCCTCATCGCCGCATTCCACGTCTTCGCCGATCCGCCCCCGCAGGCAGACAGCCGCATTCCGCCGCTCCTCTCCCTGCAACGGCATACAGTCATAACGATTCAGGCCGATCTCGCTTCCGCGCTTCTCACTCCAGAAGGCATGCTCCTTCTCCAATGCAGGATAAACCTTCTTAAGCCATTCCTTATCCCCTGTCACCTCATATACATCCCGAGCCATCATGGATAAGAACGGCGGCTGCGAATTGTGCAGATAGGTGGTTCTGTTCCCGTTCAACACAAACCCGTATTTTGCAATCATATAACACATATTATCAATATTATTGCGCGCTGCTCCACATTCCCGGAGAGGATCAGCCCCTTATTCGTAAAATAAGTATCCCAATAATACATCTCCTGAAACGCACCGGAAGCACATGGCACAATATAAGGATACGGCAGCCCGATCAGCGTCCCGCTATCTTCCTTATTCTCCCGTATGCACTTGGGCAGATTTGTCTCAATATATTCCTCAATGCTGCATCGCATCTTCAATAACCTCCTAACAGTCCGCCCACGTCAATGAAAACGGAACTCTTATCACTTAAAAACGCTCAATCAATTTACATCTCTTCAGCCATTCCCGCTGCTTGCGGTAATCCGGCAGGATTTCCCCGACCAGGTCCCAGAAGGCTTTGGAGTGATTCATTTCCTTAAGATGGCACAGCTCATGCACCACCACATAATCCAGCACCTCCATAGGTGCCAGGACAAGGCGCCAGTTGAAATTCAGATTCGCCTTGCTGCTGCAGCTGCCCCAGCGGCTTCGCACATCCTTGATCCGGATACTGTTCACTGGCTTTCCGATCTGCTTCCTATAGAATTCCACACGCTCCGGAATGATCCGGCATGCACGCGCACAGTACCACTCCAGAACAGCCTTCCTTACAGTAGCAGGATCTGTCTTCGCCGTCAGGACCAAAAGTCGCTCTCCAACAAGCTGAATGCCCGGCTTTCGGTAGGATGGGTATTGACGAACCTCTAATATGTAATCCTGACCCAGGTAGGGAAGAATATCTCCGCTTTTGTAGCCGGGCTTTCTATCCTCTCGCTGCTGCGACTGCATCCTTTACTCCTCATCCTCAATAACAGAAGTACAATGCGGACATCTGGTGGCGTCGATGGCGATCTCACTCTTACAGTAGGGGCATTTCTTGGTGGTAGGTGCCGGCTTCTCCTCCTTCTTGGCGAAGCGATCATTGACAGCGTTGATGCCCTTCACCAGGCAGAAAATAACGAATGCCGTGATCAGAAAGTTGATGACTGCCGTAATAAAATTACCATAGCACAGAACCGGCGCGTTCTCTCCGACCCCCAGCTTCAACACCAGGTTGGAAAAGTCCGTTCCGCCGAAGATTCCAAGGATCGGCGTCAGGATATCCTGATTCAGGGACGTTACGATGGCAGTGAATGCGCCACCTACGATCACACCGACCGCCATATCCATTACGTTTCCTCTGGTAATAAATTTCTTGAATTCACTCATGAATCCCTTTCCCTTTTTCACTTTTGTTTCCTCCTTGTATTTTATCTGCCGGCCGGCAGACATTTTCTATGGTTTCCTTCCGTCATTCACCTACAGGCAAATGATCTTCTGCGGTTTCCTGCTCCTTAATTTCGGCTCTGATACCCAGGTTTTTACTGTCTGCTCCTTGATAAACCGAACAAACCCATCCAGCTTCTCCGTCTGGTCAAACACAGACAAGGCCAGATAATACGTCTCCTTATCCTCCTCATGGATAACGGTCGGCGGCATATTGTGAATCATCAGAAAATAATTCATCAGCGTCCTGCCCGTCCTTCCATTTCCATCGGCAAAGGGATGTATATTCTCAAAATTGCAATGAAAATATGCGGCGGCGGTAAGAATCCTATCGTGCAAAGCCCGCACTTCATCTACTGTCCCCCCACACTCATAACGGCTTTCATCCGCTACTTCATCACACAGAAATCTCACCTCACCATCCACATCCTCCGGCAGCACACCTGCATTACTCCCTACGCCATAATAATTCTTCTTATAGCTTCCCGGACGCTCTCCTTTTATCCATCGGCTCTCATCATAACATCCCTGATTCAGAAAATAATGGACGTCGCATACAAGTTCCGGTGTGATTTTCTGCCTTTGCACAATCTTTTCCTTCAGATATTCATAACACACCTTCTGATTCTGCGTCTCGAAGATCGCCCGCAAATCACCAGTGTAATTCATGACTTTGCCATTTTCAAAGATCTCTCTGGTCTGATGCAGCGATACCCCCGCTCCTTCGATCCGGTTGGAGTGATACGCAAAAAGAATACGGTAATTGGACAATGCCGTATCCAGATCCGCAATGGTATCAATCCTGCGCTCCTGCCATCTCTTTACAATATCCTCATAGGAAATATCCGTCATGCTTCCCTCCACAATCCCGAAAGAAAATGCGTTATAATCGCCTGCTCAACCATTATAACGCATTTCCGGTAGAAATCTCAATATCTTTGTTGAAAAATATTTAGTCCGATTTACTTCACCGAATCCACCGTCACAACCTCCGTGGGAAGCTCCGATGCATCCTTGGCAGCCGTATCGCCCAACACCTTGATGGTGCCGTCCTTCAATCCTGCATACAGCTTATTATACTGGCTCTTATCAAAGGTCTTGAACTTGGAGGTAGCCATCGGAAGCTGGATTCCGTCCACCTTGGCATCCAAGGTCACCGATTTTCCGCCTACAAATGTGCCTGCATAATAATCTGACACTGCGTTGTATACGGAATCGCCCAGGTTCTTCATGGCCGACGTGATAACCGTGGCTGACTCTACTGACTGATCCACATCCACACCGATAACCACAGCTCCAGCCGTCTCAGCAGCCTTCATCACTGAATTGCCGACACCGCCGCCACAGGCGAAGATACACTGAACTCCTTCATTGTACCAGGCAGCAGCCTTGGCATTGTTCTCCGGAGAAGCATCAAAATTGCCTACATAGGTATACTTCACCGAGACCTCACCTTTGGCGAATCCAAGCTCCTTGGCAGCCGCATCCGCGCCCTGGACAAAGCCATAGCCGAACCGAACCACTGCCGGAACTGCTATTCCGCCCATGAAACCAAGCTTATGATAGCCTTCCACAACCGCTGCATAGCCTGCCAGATAACCGGCCTGCTCCTCTGCATAGAAAACAGACAGTACATTTTTCTCAATGTTATTATTGTCTTTCCCATCGGTAGGCGCAGCATCGATCAGAATAAAGGTGATATCCGGATATTTTGTCTGGGCCTGGTAGATTGGTTTCTCAAATAAGAAGCCCGGTGTCACGATGACCTTGGCTCCGCCCTTCACCGCCAGATCGATGGCCGTCATACATGCCTTGTCGGACTTCTCGGTGGGCTTGTAATATTTACAACTGATCTTCTTCTCATCTGCATATTTCTTCAGACCTTCCCAGGAGCCCTGGTTGAAGGATTTATCGTCGATGGTTCCCACATCGGTGATCAGAGCCAGTTCATACTTGCCATCCTTGCCGGTCTCACCTTCCATATTCGTTTCCTTCTCTGTGCTTTTTCCCTGTGTGCCCGGCTTCTGCGCGCAAGCAGTAAGCCCTACGGCCATAATGGCTGCCAACATAATACTGACGATCTTCTTCATATACCTCTCCATTCTCCGCCAAAGGCGGTTTCCCTGATTTCAGACAATAGAATGTTTTCAAAACACGTTTTCTATTGTATGCCTGCCATAATGACCGCTTCCTTCAACAACCTTTCAGCCCACTCATCCTTTCGATCACTCATTCCTTCTATCTACCTATTCTTTCGATCCACCCATTCCTTCTTAACACCACCTCCTTTCATCAACGTGTCCTCTGCAGCAATTTTCGTCCGCCGCACCACGCTCCTTACCTTCCTCCCTGATCGTATGGGATTCCCTCTGCTCTGGGTGCCTGGGAGTTCTTCGATAAGAACGCCAGCACAACCAACGTGGCGACATACGGGATCATTTTATATACCTCGTTAGGAAGCGGAAGGCTCTTTAATACCGGGATTGCCGAATACGCGCTGGCCAGCGTCTTAATGATCCCGAAGAAGAAAGCCGCCAGCAGGATCTTGCCGCTCCGCCACTGGCCGAAGATCAGTACAGCCAGCGCCAGAAATCCATACCCTGCCACACTTGCATTGAAATTGGTGGAGGTCGGTATCACGAAGGTCAGACCGCCAATCCCCGCCAGTACACCGGAAATGATAACGCCTGCATAGCGGATCCGTGCCACTTTAACGCCCACAGAATCTGCCGCGCCCGGATGTTCGCCGCATGCCCGAAGCCGCAGTCCGAACCGCGTCCGCCTGATGACAAAGGCTGCCGCCAGGAAGATCAGAATTCCAAGATAGGTGGTGATATAACAATTCTGAAACAGCATAGGCCCCAATACCGGGATGCTCCCCAGCACCGGAACATGCCCGATCCGAAAGGTATCCGCAAAGGGTATCTGCTGCACCCCCTGGATCATCCGTGCCGCAAAGATGGCAAATGCCGGTGCGAACATATTCAATGCCGTGCCGCTGATGGTCTGATCCGCCTTCATATTCACAGCCGCGAAGGCATGCAGCAGAGAGAACAGGCCGCCCGCAGTACCTGCCACCAGGATTGCCAGCAGCAACAGCCCCTGCCCGCTCATCACATTTTCAAACACGTTGATGAAGAAGATCCCGGCAAAGGCGCCCATCACCATAATACCTTCCAGGGCGATGTTGATGACGCCGCTCCGTTCCGAATACATTCCGCCGATCGCCACGATCAGAAGCGGTATCGCAAAAAACATGGTCTGCTGTACAACAAAGTACAAGATATTCATAGCCGTCCCCCTCTCTTCTGAAGCTTATGGATCACATTCTTAAACAACAGCGACAGTGCCCCGCAGTATATGATCGCCGCAATGATCATATCAATGACCTCAGGAGCGAAATCATAGAGCTGCATGTTGTTTCCGCCTACCGTGATATGTCCGATAAACAGGCCTGCAAAAAGGATCCCGATGGGATTCGAGAGTCCCAGGAGTGCAATGGATATCCCGGCAAAGCCCTCCGGCGCGATGATATCAAGAACCTGCAGGTACTTTCCGGAGCCTGCCAGATACAGAAGCGCTCCGCCCAGCCCGGCGAGGCCCCCGGAGATTACCATGGACAGTACGATGTTTTTCCCGGCATTGATTCCCGCATAGATACTGGCGTTCCGGTTCTTCCCGCAGGCCTTCAGCTCATATCCGAATACCGTCTTATTCAAAACGATATAGATCAGTATCACGAAGACAATCACGATAAGGATCCCGGCATTGATATCTGAGCCCGGAAACAGCTTATCCAGCCCTGCCTTGGGCAGATTCGCCGTCTCAGCCACAGGCAGGGACTGATTTTTCAGCGGGTCATATAGAGTTTCCCGAACCAGTAAGCTCACCAGATACGTACTGATATAGTTCATCATGATAGAGGCGATAACCTCATTCACGTTCCGGTATGCCTTCAGTATCCCGGGGATCAGCCCCCAGAGCGCCCCTGCCAGGACAGCCGCCAGCAGCGCCGCGAGACAGTGAAGCCCCGCCGGAAGAAATGTCCACTTCACACCCACATAGACGGCCGCGAAGGCCCCCGCCGCAAACTGCCCGGCAGCCCCGATGTTGAAAAGCCCTGTCTGAAATGCAAAGCCCACCGAAAGCCCCGTCATGATAATGGGCGTCGCTATGTAGAGCATCTGCCCAATCCCCGGAATTCCATCCGTGAAGCCGCCCTGGAGGATCATAAAGAATCCGCCGATTGCCTGTCCCGGATTACTGATCACGAGGATGATTAAGCCAAACAGCAGTCCACAAAGAATCGCCAGGATGGATGAGCAGAAGCTTATCATGCCTTCCCCCTGCCAAAAATGTCTTTTATACTTCATACGTTCACACCCCTTTTCACCCCGGCCATATACAGGCCAAGCTCCTCCACAGTTACCTCCTTCGGATCTACATCTGCTACGATCTCCCCTTCATACATCACCAGGATCCGGTCGCTTAGGTTCATCACCTCGTCCAGCTCCAGTGACACCAGAAGCACCGCCTTTCCATTATCCCGCTGGGCGATCAGTTGTCGGTGGACATAATCGATGGCTCCAACA
>CAKSAI010000057.1 GCA_934434905.1 uncultured Lachnospiraceae bacterium
GTTCTCCCGTCTCCTTATGAAGTACCAGAAGACGGGAGCTTGACCGATCCTCCAAGGGATCCTGGGCGATCAGTTCCTGGGGTAAATCGTAATAAAAATCCTTTACATTCATTTCCGTCTCCCTGCTATTGCCGCAATTCGATTCCCATATCTTCCAAAGCTTTCAGGATCTTATTCATGGCCGCCGTGATATCTGCTTCCTCCAGAGTCTTGTCCTTCGCCCGGAAGGTGATGGAATACGCCACAGACTTATATCCGGCCTTGATCTGGGCTCCTTCATAGATATCGAAGAGCTCATAGTTCTCCAGATACTGGCCGCCCTTAGTATCGAAGACCTTCTCAACCTCGCCCACGAGAATGCTCTTAGGCATAACCATACTGATATCGCGGGTGACTGCCGGATACTTGGCAATGCCCTCGTATTTCCGGTCAAAGGTTGCCAGCTCCACGACCTTGGGCATATCGATAACAGCCACATATACCCGATCCTTGATGGCATAATTGTCTGCCACCTGGGGATGAACCTCGCCGAGATATCCTACCACGTCTCCGTTGTAGAGAATATTGGCCTGACGTCCCGGATGCAGGAATGGCTTGCCCGATGCGGGATCATAGGTTTCCTTGCCGTGCATGCCAACCTTGTCAAAGAATTCCTCCACAACACCCTTCATGGTATAGAAATCTCCGTCGCCATACATTCCAAGGGTAAACTGCATCCGCTCCTCCGGGAGCTCTGTCACAGGAACCTGCTTCGGCAGATAGATATTGCCAAGCTCATAGAGACGGACATTCTTATTCCGGCGGTTGAAGTTAGTGGAAAGGGATGTCAGCATTCCGTTCAGGGAAATGGTACGCATGATACTGAAATCTTCCCCCAGCGGATTGGAGATCACCACGGATTTCCGCAGTTCATCATCTGCCGGCAACAGTAATTTATCGAACACCTTGGGACTCTCGAAGGAATAGGTCATTCCCTGGGAGAATCCGCAGAATTCTGCGATATTTCGTGCCACTGCTTCCACACGCAGCTTGAAGGACAGCTTCCCGGTAGTGGCTTCTCCGGTAGGCAGTGTGGTCGGGATATTCGCATATCCGTAGAACCGGGCAACTTCCTCCGCCAGGTCCGCCAGGCATTCCAGATCCTGTCTCCAGGAGGGTACGATCACCTCACTGGAAGCTTCGTCAAAGTCAAGATCGATCTTCTTGAAGTATCCGATCATGGTATCCTTGTCAATAGAGGTTCCCAGCAGCTTGTTGATCTTAATCGCATCAAAGGGTACACGACGGCCTTCCTTCACTTTTCCATAGACATCTACAACGCCGCCGACCACTTCGCCTGCCCCCAGCTCTTCCACTAACTGGCAGGCACGGTTGATGGCCTCCAGGGCATTGTTGGGATCCAGACCTTTTTCAAACTTACCGGAAGCGTCCGTCCGAAGACCGATCTTCTTACCGGACAGACGGATATTGGTTCCGTCGAAGCAGGCTGCTTCAAACAGCATGGTGGAGACATGATCCGTGATCATGGAATTCTCGCCGCCCATGATTCCGGCAATGCCAACTGCCTTCTCGCCGTCACAGATCATGAGAACCGTATCGTCCATGGTGCGTTCCTGACCGTCCAGGGTTACGAATTTTTCTCCCTTTGCCGCACGGCGAACCACGATCTCGTGACCTGCAATGGTGTCAAGGTCATAGGCATGCATCGGCTGGCCGTATTCCTCCATCACATAGTTGGTGATATCTACAATGTTATTGATTGGGCGGATTCCCTGGGAGGCAAGACGCCGCTTCAGCCATTCGGGAGACGGGCCGATCTTGATATTTTTAACCACCCTTGCACAGTATCTGGGACAAAGCTCGGTGTCCTTCACTGTCACCTTGATGTAGTCATTGACATCTTCGTCATTTCCGGTAGCAGTAACCACCGGAGGGCAGAATTCCTTTCCGAATGTTGCGGCAGCTTCCCGTGCGATCCCCAGGATTCCGAAGCAGTCCACGCGGTTGGATGTGATCTCATACTCGAAGACCACATCGTCAAGCCCCAAAGCGTGAATGGCGCTCTCGCCCACTACGGCATCTTCACCGAAGATATAGATTCCATATTCAGGCGCTTCCGGATACATCTCACGGCTGGAACCCAGTTCCTCGATGGAGCAGAGCATTCCACAGGATTCCACGCCCCGCAGCTTTCCCTTCTTGATCTTTACACCGCCAGGTGTCCGCTTGCCGTCATGACCGCCTGCTACACGGCCGCCATCCAGAACAACCGGAACCTTGTCACCTTCCTTGACGTTGGGCGCACCGGTGACGATCTGGATAGGTGCTTCCGCCCCAACATTTACCTGGCAGATGATGAGTTTATCAGCGTCCGGGTGCTTTTCAATCTTTTCAATCTGACCGATGACAATATCCGACAGGTCGGCATCCAGACACTCGTAGCCTTCTACTTTGGTGCCGGACAGCGTCATCGCGTCCGTGTATTCCTGGGCTGTCACATCAAGTCCGGGAACATATGCTTTTATCCATGATAGTGATGAATTCATAATTTAATCTCCTTCTCATTGCTAACGCTAAAATTGCCGTAAAAAACGTTCATCATTCTCGTACAACAGCCGCATATCGTCGATCTCGTATTTCAGGAGGGCGATACGCTCCAGGCCGACGCCGAAGGCGAACCCGGAATATTCCTCCGGGTCGATGCCGCTCATCTTAAGAACTCTCGGGTGAACCATGCCACAGCCCAGGATCTCAATCCAGCCGGAGCCCTTACAGAACCGGCATCCCTTACCGCCGCATTTGAAGCAGGTCACATCCACCTCAGCGCTTGGCTCCGTAAACGGGAAGTGATGGGGGCGGAACTTCACCTTGGTCTCCTCACCGAACAGCTGACGGGCAAATTCTGCCAGGGTTCCCTTGAGATCTGCGTAGGTGATATTCTTGTCGATCACCAAACCTTCGATCTGATGGAAGGAGGGGGAATGGGTGGCATCCACCTCATCGGAACGGAACACGCGTCCCGGAGCGATCATGCGGATGGGAAGCTTGCCTTGCTCCATCACGCGCACCTGCACCGGTGAGGTCTGGGTCCGGAGCACGATCTTATCATTGATATAGAAGGTATCCTGCTCATCCTTAGCCGGATGATTCGCCGGAATATTCAAAGCCTCGAAGTTATAGTAATCGTACTCAACTTCCGGTCCTTCCACTACTTCGTAGCCCATGCCAACGAAGATATTCTCTACTTCCTCTAAGGCAATGGTATTGGGATGACGGTGTCCGACACGGTTCTTCTTGGCTGGAAGTGTCACGTCAATGACCTCCTTCTCCAGCTTCAGTTCCCGTTCAGCAGCCTCCATCTTGGCCTTTGTCTCTTCAATGAGCCGTTCAATACTCTCTCTGGTCTCGTTTACCATCTGGCCGAAGGCGGGACGCTCTTCCGGAAGCACATCCTTCATGCTCTTTAATACAGCCGTCAGCTCTCCCTTCTTCCCAAGGAAGGCCACTCTCACATCGTTCAGCTTCGCCAGGCCGTCGGAGCTTTCAATCTCTCGCATGGCCTTTGCCTTGATCTGCTCTAATTTTTCTCTCATGATTCTCTCCTTTTCTTTTTTCGGGTGAATGCAGTATATTTTCTTGCGAATAAGCAGCCCACAGATTGCTCCGCAATTCGTGGGTCGCGTTGCTTGTCAAATGCACAAACAGTGTCTGAAAAGCAAGCTTTTCATTCGCTGTTTATGCATTTCCCTCTGCTTATTCGCGGAAAAAAGTCCCTATGTCAAAACTGACATAGGGACGAAATATCCGCGGTACCACCCTGATTCCCGGTTCTCCGGGCACTCTTGCTGCATAACGTGCAGTATACGTCGCTTCCTACTTCTGTACCGGTTCAAAATGGATTATCCCGATTGGAGACTCCAGAAGTTATTGTCCTCTCGTTTGATTCCGGTATAGCTTCAAAAACGCGGCTCCGGTGTGAAATTCGATCCCAACCTTTCCTGAGAAGACTTCCAGCCGATGATCTTCTCTCTCTGCGGGGTGTGACAGGGCTCTACTGTGCACCTTCCTTGCCTTTGCTCTTTCCTATGGCAATCATTCTAACATGAAGAGGAAGAAAAAGCAAGGATTTTTTATACATATTTAAATCGCGAATCTCTATCATACCGTCACATCTTCTCAATCATTTGCCTGTTGCATTCTCCGGAGTTCTTCTCTTAGACGCTGCACTTCCTTTACTTCACATACCGGCCCAGCCGGAACCGTCTATTGCATTTAAAAACTCCTCTGCTATCTCATGATTCGGAATGAAAACCTCCTCTGTGTCTTCGTCATAAGTCAAATACCCTAAATGGACTAAAAGTGTAAGCACATCGTCCTTCGTCGAAAAGGTAGTCATATCATTCTGGAATTTACGGGTATTGATCTTACTGCGTCCGCCACCAAGCATTTCAATAATGGCTTCCTTAAGGCCATCAAAATTCATATCAATATAAACCTTTAATGCTTCATAGGTCTCCGTCTGTGTCCAATAACTTTGGAAATCCTTCCAAGTCAATGCATCTACAACAGACTTGGGATTATAGATATGAAGACCGCTCAGGCGATAGCCATCGTACCATTTCTCCATCTCGTTGTAGTCCAGTCCATACTGTCTGCACTCTTCCTGCACTTCTTCCGCGGTAAACCCAAAATATTCCCCCAGATTCTTTGGATCAACCATAGAATATTCGTCAAAAAAATTAACCGCACAACCGCCCAGGCGGGCCTCTCTTCCGACTTCGTCGGAATTCACCTTCTGAGTCCCATACTTCTTAATCGGAAGTATCCCCGTCATGTAGGCAAGCTCGACATATTCTGCCCCCTTAAAGAGCACTCGCAAGAAGCCCATATATTCCTCCTGCTTTTCTTTCCGGTTCTTTGCCAATCGGAATATGCAGTCCCATTCGTCGATGATGAAGATAAAGCGCTTGCCTGTCTGCGAATAAATCTGCTCTAAAACACGAGGAAGCCTATATTCGTCTACTTCAAAGCAATCTCCATATTCCATTTTCAACTCTTTAATGACCGCTTCCTGCATCTTGTCGATAAACGTATCACAATGAGACTCCTGAAATAAAAACTGCTGCACATCCAACCAGATCACATTGTGCTGGTTCAAGTGTGTTTTAAACGATTTCTCGCCTTCTATCTTCCGTCCGGCAAACAGGCTACTGGAATCGCAGCCCTTGCTATAATAGGCAACAAGCATATCTGCCGCCATGGATTTTCCGAAACGGCGCGGACGGCACACACATATATTCTCCCGTGTTGTGTTTAGAACGCGGTTTGTGTATGCAATCAGTTCAGTCTTATCTACATAGATCATGGAATTTACTGCTTCTCTGAACGCTGTATTCTCCGGATTAACATAGATACCCATATATTGCTGCCCCCCTCTGCACTGTACTCTGTATGAACAAATTCTAACACGTACAGATTGAAATAGCAATACGAAAAATTGCTTGATACTGAAATGAGGCTGCCGTACTAAGCGGCAGCCTCCATATATAATTAAATTGTCGCATACGGTAGAATCAGGCACCCGCCGACCTCCAACAGATAATCCCGGCTGCGCATAACCGCTGCAATATCCTCTGAAGTGCAGAGCGGCTGCTTTGTCCGGATGCTGCCAAAGCCCTCCTGTCCACGATGATGGCAGTCTGACCCGGCACTGACGATCATATCGTGCTCCCGTGCATACCGTGCAGCCTGGGCCACTCTGGAATTGTGATCCAGATGGACGTTGAATGTCTCGATTCCATCCAGGTATTTCGGATCCACATGCGTCATCCCGGTTCGGAAGGGATGTGCTTGTAAGAGTACCCGGTTCTCTCCCCGGAAATTTTCAGAGAATTCCGCAAGTCCCTTCCGGAGATATTCATAGGCATCCCACAGGAAGCTGCGGTCAATTCCAAATAACAGGTAATCGTTGATATTTTCCGAGAAACGGATCTCACACCCCAGGATCACATGGATTCCCAGGCTCGCTCCTGCCTCTGCAGCCCGGTCATAATCCTGAAGATAAGTAGAAATGCACTTCTCCTTCGCTCCGTAATACCGCATTCCGTCATAAAAATGATTGCAGATCACCAGACTGTCGTAGCCAAGCCCTGCATAACACTGCACCAATTCCACCGGATCGTAATCGCTGCATGCGCTGGCCGGCGCCGTGTGGGTATGCAATTCTGTCCGGTACTTATATTCCTTTATGTCCATCTTTCTTATGTCCTCCATTAATTCGTTAGGCCAAATCGTTCCACAATCTCTGCAATGGCATCGTGCTCGTTATCCTGCTCTGTCACATAATTTCGTTCGTCTCCCACAGCATATGCATTTTCCAAAGGAACCCCAAGATAGCTGCACAGATAACGAACGCCGCTTCCTTTATCGATACCCAGCGGACAGTATTCCAGATATTCCGGGCAGGAGAAGAAGCTGTTTAAGCGTCCCTGCTCCCACTGTCTATGTTCACGCTGAAAGGTCTCCAGCCGTTCATGATCCTCAAGATTAATAAGCAGAACCTTGTTTGGCTCCCGGTCCAGCCATTTCACCACATCCTCCACCTGCATGATGGGAGTATTTGTGCGCGTGGCATAATACGTAAGCTCCTCGCCGCCACAGCTTGTCACCATATATTTGCCGGAATAAGTCTGGATATACAGATGATACCTTTCTGCCTCCGCAAACAGGTATTTTACATATTCCAAGGGGACCGTGTACTCCTCCAATGCATGCGTAGCACTAAAATCGTAGATCACAGCGCCGTTATATGCAATCATATAGCAGCCGGGAATGTCAAGCCCCAGTTCTTTTGCAACCTGACAGCCGCTCTCCACATTGCGTCCGGTGGAGATCACCACATAATTGCCCGCCGCAAGCATCTGATGGATTGCCTGGCGGTTCTTCTCCGATATGGTTTTGTCATTCTTTAAGAGTGTTCCGTCCAGATCTGTAAAAAGAATCTTTCGCATACAGTTTCCTTTCTAAACCTTCATGTCAGCAAACACAAACATCACTATGAATAAAGGCCCGCGGATTATAGCTATTCTGCCGTTTCCGCCGGAATAAACACCCGCGCCTCACAGCCCTCTTTGGGCTTTCTGCCTGCCAAAACAGCCTCCTGGCAGAACTGCTCCTGGGAGTTGACAAGCTTCTTGCCCCGCTTATCGATTCTGGCATAAGATCCGTCCGGCATAAGAACATGCGCCTTTACATTATCCTCCAACTGAACGGTAAGAATGTGCTTCACCTGCTCCATCAGTGCTTCATCCTCCACCGGAAACAGGATCTCTACCCTGCGGTCCAAGTTTCTCGGCATCCAGTCAGCACTTCCCATATAGATCTCCTCCTGCCCATCGTTGTGGAAGTAGAAGATTCTGCTGTGTTCCAGGAAATTTCCCACAATGGAGTGAACGGAGATATTTTCACTGACACCGGGGATTCCCACCTTCAGACAGCAGATGCCGCGCACCACCAGCTCGATCTTAACACCTGCTGCAGAAGCCTCATACAGCGCTGCAATAATCTCCCTGTCACAGAGAGAATTCATCTTTGCCTTGATAAAGGCCTTCTTTCCTTCCTTGGCATACGCTGTCTCCCGTGCGATCAGCCGCAGAAACTTATCCCGAAGCCACAGGGGTGCCAATACCAGCCGATGCCAGGATAGCGGCTCCGAATAGCCGGACAGCATGTTAAATACCGCGGTAGCATCTTCTCCGATAGCCTCCGAACAGGTGAAGATCCCGCAGTCCGTATAGAGTCTGGCCGTGGAATCATTATAGTTTCCGGTTCCCAGATGCACATACCGTCGTATCCCGTCTTCCTCGCGGCGCACCACCAGCGCAATCTTGCTGTGCGTCTTTAGGCCTACCAGTCCATAGATCACATGGCAGCCTGCCTTCTCAAGCTTCTTCGCCCAGACAATGTTATGTTCTTCATCAAACCGGGCCTTCAGCTCCACCAGGACAGATACCTGCTTGCCGTTCTCCGCAGCCTGCGCCAGGGAAGCGATGATGGGTGAATTACCGCTGACACGGTACAGCGTCTGCTTGATAGCCAGCACCTGGGGATCCAGCGAGGCCTGGCGGATGAAGTCTACCACCGGGTCGAAGGTCTGATACGGATGATGCAGTAGGATATCTCCTTTTCGTATCTGTGCAAAAATATCCTCACCCGGCACGATCCCGGGTACCGGCTGGGGTGTATAGGGGCGGAAACGAAGCTGATCATGCCCTTTAATATCATACATCTTCATGAGAAATGTCAGATCCAGCGGGCCGGGAATCCGATAGATCGCCTCCTGCACAATGTGAAGCTCATTTTCCAGAATAGCCATCAGCCGCGGATCGATCTTCTCATCTACCTCCAGGCGGATGACCTCGCCCCACTGCCTTTTCTTCAACTGTTTCTCTATCTCCGTGAGCAGATCCTCTGCCTCATCCTCGTCGATGGTCAGATCCGCATTCCGCATGATCCGGTAAGGACAAGCGCAGATTACATCATAGTTCAAAAAAAGATGGTGCATGTTGCGCTCGATCACCTGTTCCAGCAGGATGAATATCTGCTCCCCGGTGTCCCCGGATGGGATAGGGATCAGACGTGGAAGCACCGATGGTACCTGCACGGTGGCAAACTCGGCGTTTTCCTTCTTTCCTTCCTTCTTTCCTTCCTTCTTTCCATCCTTTCTTCCATCCTTGCCGCCCTTCTTTTCCGCTTTCCCGCCTTTCTTAACCAGCAGAGCGGCGATGTTAAGCGTCTTATTGCGGATCAACGGGAAGGGCCTTGAGGCATCCACCGCCATGGGGGTGAGTACCGGATAGACGGCTTCATGAAAGTAGCGATCCACATAGGCGGCCTGTTCCTCCGACAGCACATCGTGAGCGCCAAGAATCTGGATTCCATGGTTCCGAAGGCCCGGCAGCAGAGAACGGTTGTAGGTGGAATATTGGATCTCCACCAGCTCTCTGGTATCCCGGTCGATGGCCGCAAGCTGCTCCTCTACCGTCATTCCGGCGATATCCTTCTTCTTGTATCCCGCATGCACCATATCCTTCAGCGAAGCCACACGCACCATGAAGAACTCGTCAAGATTGGAGGACGTGATGCTCATAAACTTCAGCCGTTCCAACAAGGGTATGGTCTTATCTCGTGCTTCATTCAACACTCTGGCATTGAATTTCAGCCAGCTCAGCTCCCGGTTTTCATAATAAATCGGATCTTTATAATCTATCGTCTTCTCCATCGCTCTGTTCTCCTTGAATATTTCGTAACAATTCGGTACGCACCTGCTTCGGTCTGGCTTAGCTATCACTCTAGATACGCTTCTCCCGCAACACGGGTTCTATGGAAAACACCTGTTCAAAGGCTTCTGTATATGCCTGGAACAGTCTTTTCTCCAAAACAAAGTTTTCGCTGGTCTCAACGGTGATAACAAGCTGCTTTTCCTTCAACGCCGCCCGTACCTTCTTGAACTTCTGCCGATGGCTGCGATCCATGGCATTGGCCAGCTTTAAGATGGCGGAAAGCTTCGCTGCCACCAGGTAGCTCTCCTGATCCAGCTTCTCCTTAAGCTCCTCGTAATCGGCCAGCGGAGCAGAGATATATTTTACAGCGGTAGCCGCGATTTCCCGCTCCAAATGGCTCATACCGATAATCTCTGAGGCCATGATGATCTGATAGGAGCATTCTGCCTGATTAACCAGACTGATATAGCGTCCGCAATCATGAAGAATGGCGGCCGTCATAAGCAGCAGGCGCTCCCGCTTTCCAAGACCGTGAACCGTCTTCATGGCATCGAAGATCACTGCCGCGGCCTCCGTCAGTGTCTCTGTGTGCTCTGTTTTGGACTTGTACCGGGCCGCCAGCGCACGGGCTGCCGACAGGATATCGCCCTCGAAATCATGTGCCGGCTTTAATATCTTATTTTTCTGAGCATAGTCGTAAGCGATCCCATCGCTTATGTTGACACCGGGAACCCATACATAGTCTCCCCCGGTGGCTTCTGCCAGCCGACGATAGAGCACCACAGAGGGGATCAGCAATGGATCCTGTTCATTGGAATAACCAAGGGCAGAGGCCACTTCTGCAGAATTTTTCTTCTGAAGCTTCTTCATTGCCTTTAAGAAACGCTCTGCCTCTATGGTATCGTCCTCATTTCTGCGCTGGATATTTTTCACCATATCACCGATATAATCCCCGACCATGATGATATACTTTACTTTTTTCTCCTTCAGATACAGATCACAGAAGATTTCCAGCTCCTTGTCCACCATCTCCTGTACCAGTTCTTCATAATTGACCACCTGGCCCTGGATGGCAGACAGCTTCTCTCGGATACGCATGAGCCCCAGAACGATCTGCTGGGTGGTTACCGCCCGTCCGCCGAAATACAGCGTCACCTGGACGCTTCCGCCGCCCACATCCACCACGGCCGCACTCTCCTGGATCAATCGCTCGAAAACAGGATTGTAGGCCAGGGACTTATAACTGATGAAGCGCTGTTCCGAGTTGCTTAAAACCTGCACGGTGAGCTTCGTACGCTGGCGTATCTGATCCAACACAAACCACTCGTTGGACACATCCTGGAACAGGCTGCTGGCACAGACCCGACAGTCATTCACCTTGTAGCTGTCCATGATCTGTCCAAAGCCCTTCAACACCTGACAGAGCTCCTCTACCAGTTCGTAGCCGATGACGCCCTTCCGGTAGGCATCCTTCCCCAGCTCTACCCGGCTTCTTATATGATCGATCTTCTTCAGCTTCTTCTGTGATATTTCGAAAATCTTCAGCCCCACCTCATAGGAGCCGATATAGATTGCGGCAAACGTGCGGATTGCCATAGTATCTCCTCCTTCATTATCACTCACGCCTTGGGTTCGTCCGGCGCTGCCAAAAGACTACTACCTTCCAAGCAGATAGTCGATGAACTGCTGGGCGCACCTGCCGGACAGGCCGCCGTGGCTAAGCTCCCATTTATTTGCCTCTGCCAGCAATTCCTGCTCGTCCATATCCACCTGATACCGTCTCGCCAGACTCCTCACAATCTCCTTAAACTCTGTGGGTGTAGGCGATCCGAAGTAGATCTTCACCCCGAACCTTGCCACCAGGGACAGCTTCTCCTGTACGGTATCGTTCTTGTGCAGGTCGTCCTCCCGCTCCTCCTTGTCGCTGAACTTCTCACGCACCAGGTGACGGCGATTGGAGGTGGCATAGATCAGGATATTGTCAGGCTTCTTCTCCAATCCGCCCTCGATAACAGCCTTCAGATACTTATATTCTATCTCAAATTCCTCGAAGGAAAGATCATCCATGTAAATGATAAATTTGTAATTCCGGTTCTTGATCTGGGCGATCAGGGAATTCAGATCCTGGAACTGGTGCTTGTAGACCTCAACCATCCGAAGCCCTCTGTCATAATACTGATTGACGATGGCCTTGATACTTGTGGATTTCCCGGTTCCCGCGTCGCCGAATAACAGACAGTTATTGGCCTTCTTCCCATTTACAAAGGCCTCCGTGTTGGCAATCAGCTTCTCCTTGGCAAGCTCATAACCAACCAGGTCATCCAGATGCACATGGGCAATGTTCGTGATAGGCACGATCTTCGCGCCGCCGCCCACATGCTCAATACGGAAGGCTTTATGCAGGCCGAGCTCTCCCACACCGAAATCCCGGTAGAATGCTGTCACCTCATGCATGAATTCCGCAACCGTACTGCTCTGCTCCAGCATCCTGCTAAGGCTGCAGATCCGGTCCCGAATCCGCACATTGAACACCTGTCCGCTTCCTTCCACACACTGATAATCCGCAAGCTCCTTTAAGATAGGAATGTTGATTTTTTCCGCGAGCTTTGTCAGATCATACGCAAACAGTCGCTTAAATATTGCAAAATCATGGTAGGCAAATTCGTTGATGCTGCCCTCTACCTCACCCCTGATCTCACATGCGGTACTGTATGCGTTTTCATGATTCACAATAAGGAGCGTCAGATAGTTGTGCCAGAGGTTCCCGCCAAATCCATGGCTGGCCGCAAGTTCGATGAGCGCATGGAGCGCCCGGTAACACACTCCCTTAAGCAATTCCTCTTCCTGTGCTTCCGAACTTATCCCGCTTTCCTGCTCCTCCAAAATCCGGGTAAAGTCATAAAATATTTCTTCCTGCTCCGGTATCTTATACAATATTAATTCTTTTACACTGCTCATTTTATTATCACACTTTCTCTCTAATAATTTCCTAAGATTCGCAATTTGCCCGCTTCTTCCGCCAGTCCCGTCAGGGCGTTCTGCACCGCACCGTCCTTAAGATTCCCCTCAAAATCCACAAAGAACCGATACTCGAAGCTCTTATCCTTGATCGGCCTGGATTCGATCTTGTTCATATTCAGATTATTGTAAATGATATGGGACAGCATATGGTAGAGGGAGCCGCTCTCATGCGGGATTTCGAAGCAGATGCTGATCTTCTTGGCGTCCCTTTTGCACATCTTTTTCCCGGACACAATGATAAAACGTGTGCTGTTCTCGCTGCTGTAATTGATGGAGCTCTTCAGCACCTTAAGGCCGTAGATCTCCGCCGTCAGAGGATTGGCAATGGCCGCCTGGTTCTTCCGCCTGTCCTCCACCACCTTCTTGGCCGACATAGCGGTATTCTTCAGGGAGATTCGCTCCCAATCTCTGTGCTCATCCAGGAAGTCCACGCACTGCATCAACGCCTGTGGGTGGGAATAGACGCAGGTAATGTCCGATATTTCAGCCTCGGGCAGTCCCAGCAAGGCATGATCCACCTTGATGGTCTGTTCGCCCACGATATAATTATCATATTCCACCAACAGATCATAATTCTCGCTGACGATCCCGGCAGAAGAATTCTCGATTGGAAGTACCGCAAAGTCAGCATCCCCATTCTTCAATGCCTCCATGGCATTCCGCCAGGTCTCTACATGAAAAGAATTCGTATGCTCCCCGAAGAAAGCATGCATGGCCATCTGGCTGTATGCACCTTCCACGCCCTGGTAGACCACTCTGGCATGAGCAAAGTCAATGGAATCCTTCACTTCAAATCCGGTATCCTCGCCCTGCCCGCTGTCAGTCAGAAGCTGATACTGCCGCTTCCTGCTGATAGCCATGATCTGCTCAAACAGTTCACGGACACCGATTTTCGAGAATTCGCTCCCTGCAAGCGCTGAGAGACGCACAAGCTTCTCTGCCTCCCGCTTCCGGTCTAAGACAGGCATGCCGTTGGCAATCTTATACTCTGCCACCTGGGTCACAAGCTCCAGACGTTCCTCGAACAGTTCCGTTATTTTTTTGTCGATCACATCCAGCTCTGCCCGGATATCTGCTAATTCTCTCATATGTAATCGTCCCTTCTTTCTAAACTCCCATGTCCGCCGACACAGACACCACTATGAATAAAAGCCCACAGATTGCTCCATGCTTCGCTTTATTAAGCAAAATCAAACAACGACAACTGATTGGATTCCGGCAGGTCTCCCAGGATTCCAAGATCGGCCATCAGGTCGATGACGGTCTTGCTGACCTTGGTTCGTTCCCGGAAATCGTCCTTGGACAGGAATTTTCCGCCCTTGGCCGCTTCCACCACCGCTTCCGCCGCCTTGTCCCCCAGACCTTCGATGGTGCTTAAGGCCGGCAACAGCTTTCCGTCTATGATCTGAAAGGCCTTGGCCTTCGACCGATAGACATCAATAGGCAGGAATTCAAACCCTCTGGCATACATCTCCTGGACGATCTTCATATCCTTCATCGTATCC
>CAKSAI010000058.1 GCA_934434905.1 uncultured Lachnospiraceae bacterium
GCAGAACACGGTGCAGCCTCTTTTCAGAGACTGCACCGTATCCTACATAAAAACTTCGTTATCCGCCCGTGTCTAAAACATGCAGGATTTTTCCAACTATCACATTAACAGCGATGTTTTCTTTTCCGGTGCCGAGAAAAAATACGAGATTGTCATCGATGGCTTCCGATATATTATGAAGTTTCAGAAGAATTCTGAGATTGGGCTAACCTATAATCATGTATCCCAGGCTGAATTCCGACAGCTTTTTATCCGAGATTCTCTCCTCAGAAAAGGAAATTGACCGAAGGATTTACAGTTTTCCCACCTCGCAGGTCAAGTTAAATGGCAAAAAAAGTTCCTACTTTGAGGTGATTCACAGCCTGCAATTCGACGCCTGCAGCCATGCACTGGAGCGAATTGTCCCACGTATTCATCTTGAAGAAATCAATACACTCATTGATACCATAGAAGATATTTCTCAAATAAGAAAGCAATTCTATAAAACCATGTATCAGCAGAGATTTGAAAAAATTCTTCTCTGCTCTTATAACAAACTAAAACAGGAGGATCGCAATGAGCCTTACAAGTGATTATACCACGCCCCTTACCGGGAATCCATATTATAGAAGCACCGGAATTATCAAAGCGGCTGACTTAAACGGCGCCAGATATTGTATCGCTGAGATCAGCTATGAGCGTTTTGACGATCAGAACTTTCAATACATTGTTTCCCCTTATTGGGAGCAGATTGCTTTTTTACCAACGCAGATATTTTCCGGGATTCCCGGTTTTGATCTGAGCGCCAGACGCGACCACTATTACCGCGTCAATATCACTCCATCTTTCATACAAATGCGTACCCCCAGTGAGTCCAGGGAAGACCTCTGGGATCTGCTTGCAGAAGTCGGCCTGGACTATTATGATCGATTCGAATGGCTGCTCCGCTCCGAGAAGCGCTGCGGAGACGATAATCTGATTGTTGTCCGCAAGCGCGAAAATCGCCAATTTGACGGATCTGCTCCCGGTTTTTGCCTAAATGATCTGCAGCCCGGTGACCTCGTATCCTTAAACCATCTGTATGATATTTCAACGGGCAACACGGAATTCGCCAGTTGTGCCTATCGGCTGCTTGTCAACGGTGCCACTGTCTATCTCGTGGATGAAGGCCGCAGCCTCACGGCCTTTGAAAGCAGAACCATGCTCTATCTGCTTAATTGCATGCTTGAATACACCGAAAACTATGCGGCCATCCGCCAGGAACAGGGCATTCGTCGTGCAAAGGAAGCCGGCAAGTATCCCGGCAGAAGCAGGATCCCCGTCGACCCATTGCTTCTCAAGCAGATTGCCCGCCAATTCCAAGCAGGAGAGATTTCGGAGGAAGAAGCGCTTAAGACCCTGCACATATCACGCTCGACCTTCTATCGGCGTCTGCGTGAACAAAACCTTTGAAAAAATATAAATATGTGATATAATAGCTTCTGCTTAGCGAGGTGTTTTCGAGCTTAGCAGAACTAATACCTAGCCACTTAGCGAGGTGCTTTCGAGCTTAGTGGATATGGTTTACTTGCCTTATCAAAAAATCATGATTTGGAGAATCGAAATATGAAACGTACTTCCGCTGAATTAAAACGAATTGCAAGATACAACCTGCAGGGGCATTACGGCATCGCCATCGGCGCCAGCCTTGTGGCCGGGCTGATCGTCTCCGTCGCCCTGATTCCCTTTTCTCTGATACTGAATGTCTATAACTCCGTATCCGACATGATCATCTACCAGCTTGCCAGCTTCATCATCAGTCTGGTCAACACTGTGTTCCGTGCCGGACTGATCCGCATTCACTTTAAGCTGGATCGGAAGGAAACACCTGTTTTTACGGATCTTTTCTACGGATTCACCAGACGGCCGGATCGTTTTATCCTGGCAGGTCTGATATCCTCTCTGGTTGGCTTTCTCTGCGTAGCACCGGGAACGATCTGTGTCGTGGTGTATCTTCTGAGCGATTCCGTCATGATGCTCCTGATGGGAATTCTGCTGTTCCTGGCCGGGCTCGTCGCAGTGATCCTATGGGAGCTTACTGCCGGACTGACGATTTTCCTTCTGACTGACCATGACGATCTGGGCGTAATCGAAGCATTAAAAGAAAGCTTCCGGCTCATGTCTGGAAACAAGGGTCGGAAGCTCTACATAGGCTTTAGCTTTCTTGGCTGGTCTGTGCTGGCTGTATGCAGTTGTTATATCGGAATGTTCTGGCTGATTCCCTATATGAACCAGACCGCTGTTACATTCTACCGGGATGTCACCGGGGAGCTTAATCCTCAATAAACTGGTCGTGTACCACCCGCATTGCTTTATCCACATCCTTCTCGTCCAGAAGCACTGTAATGCGGATCTCTGAGGTAGCGATCATGCGGATATTGATTCCGGCATTGTAGATTGCCTCAAACATCTTGGCTGCCACACCGGGATTGGACTGCATTCCGGCGCCTACCACAGACACCTTTGCCACCGTGTCATCGCACTCGATCCTCTGTGCGGTGATGCGGCTTTTATTTTCCTCCAGCAATGCAATGACCTCCTGCATATCGTCTCTTGCAACGGTGAAGGAGATATCCTTTGTTCCGTCACGTCCGATAGACTGCAGAATGATATCCACGTTAATATTATTTTTTCCAAGAAGATCAAAGATCTTAAATGCAATACCCGGAATATCCTTTACGCCGATCACAGCAATACGGGCGGTATTCTTATCAACAGCAACTCCACTAATCAGCATGCTTTCCACGTCAACTTCCTCCTTCACAATGGTTCCTTCTGCAGAATTCAGGCTGGAGCGTACCACCAACCGAACCCCATACTTCTTTGCGACCTCCACCGAACGGTTGTGGAGCACCTTCGCCCCCAGCGTAGCCAGCTCCAGCATCTCATCGTAGGTGATCTCCTTCAGCTTCTTCGCGTTCGGGACGATTCTCGGATCCGCCGTATAGACGCCTTCCACATCCGTATAGATCTCGCAGGCATCCGCCTTTAATGCGGCTGCCAGAGCTACCGCAGTGGTATCTGAGCCTCCACGGCCCAGGGTGGTGATATCATCATATTTATTCACGCCCTGGAAGCCTGTGATAATCACGATCTTCCGGCTGTCCAACTCATGACGTATCCGCTCCGAATCAATCCGCTTAAAACGGGCATTTCCGTATGCAGATGAGGTATGCATTGCCACCTGGAATGCATTCAGAGAGACGCTGGGCACTCCCAGTGCACTCATAGCCATGGACATCAGCGCCACGGATGTCTGCTCTCCGGTAGCCAACAGCATATCCAGTTCTCGCTTGGAAGGGTTCGGGTTGATATCCCTGGCCATTCCAATCAATTTATCTGTGGTTTTTCCCATTGCTGACAGCACAACCACCACATCATTACCCTTCTGATAATCCTCGATGCAGCGCCGCGCAACATTATATATCCTCTCTTTGTCAGCCACGGAGCTTCCGCCAAACTTTTTAACAATAAGCATACTATCCTCCCGTAACTATTGTCTTATATAGTCAATCAACGCATGCCCCTTCGGTATATAATGGCCGCTTAGAGCCGCCTCGCGCTCATTATATCTCCAGTCATGCTTTTCACGTCTTTGGCTGTCATAGAGCAGGTATGGAACATCGTCTCCCGTGTGGGTACGAAGCGCAATAGGTGTCGGATGATCGGGAAGAATGAGCATTCGGAAGTCCTCGCCGGCCTCCTCCAGCCCCTTTCTCACAGGTGCGATCACTCTGGCATCCAGATACTCGATGGCCTGCACCTTCTTCTCTACGCTGCCCTGATGCCCCATCTCGTCCGGGGCCTCCACGTGTACGTATACGAAGTCATACCCTTCCTTCGTCAAAACATCCGCCGCAGCCTTGGCCTTTCCTTCATAATTAGTATTAAGACCGCCGTTGGCGCCTTCCACCTGTATCACCTTCATGGAAGCCCCCACCGCAATTCCTTTCAACAGATCCACTGCGGAAACCATAGCGCCACGCAAATGATTCTTTTCCTCAAAGGAGCTCAGCGCCGGCCGGGTGCCCGCGCCCCAGAACCAACAGGAATTCGCCGGGCGCAAGCCCTTCCGCTTCCTCTCCAGATTGACCGGGTGGTTCACCAGGATATCATAGCTCTTTTTCATCATTTCACGAAGGTGCTCATCCTTCGGAAGATATTGCCCAATGGTCTGCCCCAGCACATCGTGAGGCTGCACCAGTTCCTGCACCTGTCCATGATCCCAGATCAGGAGATGACGGTAACTGGTTCCCACATAGAATTTATACGTCTCTGTCTCCAGCTCTCTTCGCACGGCCATAAGAAGCTGTGCCGCCTCCTCCGTGCTGATCTCGTCCGCACTGTGATCGATGATCCTTCGCTCTTCATAATATTCCTCATCCTCGGAAAGGGTGACAATATTGCAACGCATAGCCACGTCCGTGGTCTTCATATCCACACCGATGCTCAGTGCCTCCAAGGGGGATCTTCCCGAATAATACTTCTTCGGATCATACCCCAGCACCGACAGGTTCGCCGTGTCGCTTCCCGGCTTCATGCCATCCGGTATGGTATGCACCATGCCGATCTCACCAACTGCCGCCAGCGCATCCATGGCTGGTGTGTCGGCATATTCCAAAGGCGTCTTCCCTCCCAATGCCTCAATGGGAAGATCCGCCATTCCATCGCCTAAAATCACTACGTATTTCATACTTTTCTCCACCTATTCTGCCCGGATCATCTGAATCACATGGGTAAGATGCGCAGCACGTTTCTCATATTCCGATTCCGTCATCACATCGGTGAACACACCCACCTCTCCCGGTTCATCCGGCAGATGAATGAACTCCACCTGTCCAAAAGCCTCCGTCACCGCCTCCTCACTGTCGGTGGTTCGGAAGAAATAACGCCCGGTTCCCAGCTTATAATCCACAAGTTCCAGCTTCCTGGAACTCCAGAAGGTCATGATATAACGATGCAGGTGCTTGGCAATATCCACAATATCCGCCACCACTGCACTGGCTGTGGGAAGCTTTCCTGCTCCCTGTCCATAGAACATGGCCTCGCCCAACACATTTCCGCGCACGAAGATGGCATTAAATACATCATTCACATTGTACAGCGGATGCTTCTTCGTCAGAAGATACGGAGCCACGATGGCATAGTAGCTGTCACCCGCCTTACGGCTGGTTGCCAGCAGCTTGATGGCCCGGTTCATGGCTTTGGCATATTTGATATCCACAGGCGTAATACCGGTGATTCCCTCTGTATGGATTTCCTCGAAATCCACCTGCTGTCCGCAGACCAGAGAGGTTAAGATCGCAATCTTCCGGCAGGCATCCTGTCCCTCCACATCCGCAGTGGGATCCGCCTCCGCATAGCCCTTGGCCTGCGCCTCCTTCAGGACATCGTTAAAATCTGCGCCGTCCTCCGTCATCTTCGTCAGCATATAGTTGGTGGTTCCATTCAATATACCGGTGATCTCAATAATCTCATCCGCGGTCAGAGAGGAATTCAGAGGCCGGATGATCGGAATTCCGCCGCCCACGCTGGCTTCGAACAGGAAATTGATATCCCGCTCCCTGGCGATAGCCAGAAGCTCCGCTCCGTACTTCGCCACAAGCGCCTTGTTGGAGGTGGCTACAGACCTGCCTGCCAGAAGTGCCCGCTTGACGAAGGTGTAGGCCGGCTCCACGCCGCCCATGGCTTCCACCACTACCTGGATCTCCGGATCGTTTGCAATGATCTCATAATCATGGACGATCTTCTCCTGGATGGGATCCCCCGGGAAATCCCGCAGATCCAGCACATACTTGATCTCTATCTCGTCACCTGCCCGCTTGGCAATACTCTCCTTATTGACTCTGAGCACTTCCGCCACACCGGAGCCTATGGTTCCGTATCCTAATAATGCAATCTTGATCATTTGATTACTCCCTTGCTAATATTTTTAAATAATGGACGCCATCCTTCTGTTCGATATCATCCACCATCCTGGAAACATCGCCTGTTCCCGGCAGCACATCCACGCTCAGCGTCAGGGACGCCACGCCGTTAACCGGAATACTCTGGTGAATCGTCAGAATATTCGCGTGGTAGTCGGCCACCACCTTCAACACCACGGACAGAAGTCCCGGCTCGTCATCCATCTGGATAACCATGGTAATGGTCTTACCCTTGGCATTATCGTGAAACGGAAAGATGTCATCCTTATATTTGTAAAAAGAACTGCGGCTGATTCCAACCGCCTCCGTGGCCTCCTGAACGGACTCTGCCCGCCCGGAATCCAGAAGACGCTTGGCCTCCACCACCTTCAGCAGCACCTCCGGCACTGCTTTCTTCTTTAATACAAAATACTCTGTCTTCTCTCCCATGATATCCCCCGATGTGTTTGTGCTGCAAGTACACTTGTTTTTCCAGCAAAGATACTAGCACATATTTGGCCGCATTGCAAGCCCCTTTTACTAAAACTTCCTGCTACCTCCTCCGGAACGCCTGCCGCCTGCGCCCACATGCGTGGTACTGCGGCTTCCTCCTCCGCTGCTTTTGCTGCTCTGACTTACGTCCTGCTTCGGGATCCTCCGGTGCGTAACCACCTGATTGACAAAGCTATCTTCCTGCTTCTCCAGCTCGACATGGCTGTTCTCACGGTAAGAATACTGATAGATGCGCCACTTGGTGCGATACGTTGCGGTCACTACAGCCATGACGATGCCGCCGGCCGCCAGAGCCGCCAACACAGCAAACACAATTTCTCCTATCGTGAGCTGCATCGGTCCCGTGTAATAGTCGATGATCTCTCCGGTGTTCTCGTCATAGGTATACTGATCGTCGGGAATACCGCGCTGATAGGCTTCCTTCACGCCCTTTAACATGACGGTGCAGGCTGCATGGTAATCACCTCCGCTGACCTTGTCAAAGGCCTCGTCCAGGATCTTATCGACCCGGTCATCCGTCAGATAATAGATGGCCTGCCCAAAGGTTCGGATCACCAGTTCCCGGTTATCCATATCGATGAGGCAGATCACACCGTTATCCATGGTGGTGTTCTTGTCAAACCACTCCTCGGCGTACTCGGTAGCGCTCATGCCATCCGCATCTTCGGTGGTGACCACCATGATATCCCATTTGACTGACTTTTCCAGCTCATTCACCTGCCCGGTAAGATCCTCCACCTCCGAAGGAGTGAAGAGCCCAGCAGCATCGGCAACCTGCGCCGGTATGCTCTCGGCCAGAACTCTTCCGCCCGGAACCGCCAGCAATATCATTATCAAAGCTATCGTCAGAAAATATTTGCATTTTTTCATACCAGATACCCCGCGATCAAAAAGAATATCAGCACGATCAGAGCCACAGCCCCGGCAAGGAGCGACACGCGCTTGTAGTCGATGGGTAACTCTCCATAGATTTTCCCTGTCTGGCCGTTTAAGGAATAGTAATAAAACTTTCCGTTTTTTCCTTTATAGGTCAATGTCCACAGCGGAAGGAGCACATAGGACCAGGTCTCCTTCTGGATCTTCTCCTGATGGCTTCCCACTGTCACGCCGGAATAGCCGCTGATGGTATCCCGCAGCAGTTGTCTTCCATACTCCTTCACTTCCTGCTCCGTCTGCTGTCTTAAGCTCTCGGACTCCACATCCCGCTTCTCTGCCTGGAAGCCGGACAGGAACCCCATATGGAACTCCTTCATCTGGGTCAGATCATACGGGAACACGCTCTCGATCAGCCTCCGGTTGACCTTCGTCAGCGCATTTTTGGTAAGGTTGGATATCTCCACCGTGCCTTCCCGCTCCACCTGGTAATACTTGGTCTCCGTATACTCCACATCACCATTGCGCCACACCCGGATATTTGTGCCCTGAGCATCCATACTCCCTTCCATGGTACACTCATAGACCCAGTAGGGGAAATACACGCCGGTCAGCTTCTCGATCTGATTTTTCTGAAATAAAGCGCGCGGCACAAACTTCTTACTATGTACAAAATCCAGGAACCGCTGCTCCGCCTGCTTCCTATCGATGGCGAAGGGGATGACCCTGTCCGGCTTAAGCTCCCCGGACAATCTCCCGGATAAAACCACCGGATTGTGACAATAATAGCAAATGGTGGCTGCCGTAGTGCTGTCAGTCACAATCTGGGCGCCGCAGCTTGGGCAGATGTAAATCATCCCCTCTTCGGAATCGTCCCTCGTATCATTGCTTCCCGCCCCGTCGGGCTCTGACTCGACCATCTGTTGCTCCCTGGCAGCAGCCGGCTTCATGGCATCCAATTCCTCCTGGGAAAAGCTGCTTGAACAATATTCACATTTAAAGTTCTGGGCGGAGGGGTCAAAGACCAATTCTCCGCCACAGTTTGGACATTTATAACTGATAACTGCCATAACCGTCTCCTAATCATCCGCCTGTGGGTTCTTCTGACCCAGGCTGCACCACTTCAAATACGCATTGATGAAGAGATCCAGCTTTCCGTCCATGACACTGTCAACATTACCGGTCTCCGCACCGGTCCGGTGATCCTTCACCATCGTGTAAGGCTGCATGACATAAGACCGGATCTGATTGCCCCAGCCGATCTCCGTCACCTCGCCCCGGATATCCGCAGCCTTCTTCGCATTCTCCTCTTCCTTTAACAGATAGAGCTTTGCCTTCAGCATCTGCATGGCCTTGTCCTTATTCATATGCTGCGAGCGCTCGTTCTGACATGTCACCACAATGCCTGTGGGCAAATGGGTGATTCGGATGGCTGACGATGTCTTGTTGATATGCTGCCCACCGGCTCCGCTGGAGCGATAGGTATCTATCCTTAAGTCATCATCGTTGATCTCAATGTCGATATCCTTGTCAATATCCGGCATCACATCGCAGGATGCAAAGGATGTCTGACGCTTCCCTGCCGCATTGAAGGGTGAGATACGCACCAGCCGATGAACGCCCTTCTCCGACTTCAGATAGCCGTAGGCGTTCTCGCCTCGTACCTCGAAGGTAACGGATTTGATCCCGGCCTCATCGCCGTCCAGGAAGTCCAGCACCTCCACTGCGAAGCCCTTATCCTCCGCCCAGCGCTTGTACATCCGAAACAGCATGCCGTTCCAATCGCAGGATTCTGTACCGCCCGCTCCCGCATGAAGGGATACGATGGCATCATCTTTGTCATATTCTCCCGACAGCAGGGTCTTGATGCGGATGGATTCGAATGTTGTCTCAAACTCCCCAAGCGCCTCTTCGATCTCCGGGATCAGGGACGGATCGTTCTCCTCATAGCCCATCTCCAGCAGCGTCTCGATATCCTCATACTGCCGATCCAGCTGCGCACAGGTCTCTACGTCATCCTTCAGACTCTTTAACTGCTTCATTTTCTCCTGGGAGCGCTCCGGATCATCCCAGAAGTCCGGCGCTTCCATCTCTTTCTCTAATTCCTGGATCTTGTGTTCCTTATTCGCCAGGTCAAAGTGAATCCCTCACTTCCATTAATGGTTTCGTATAATTGTTCAGCTTGAATCTGAACTGGTCTAATTCTACCATAATGTTCACCTCTTTCTCTTTTTCACTATTTTCTCAGCACTTCCAGTGCCTTCTGTACCTGATTGTCGTGCATGGGATCATACTTCGTATCCTCCGGCTCCAGGTATTCATATTCCAGCGTAATGTCCGGTTCAATACCGACATTGTGGATGTAATTGCCCTTGGGTGTAAAATATTTTGCAATGGTGACCTTCGCCGCACTGCCATCCCCCAGCCCGATGATGGACTGGACGATTCCTTTTCCGAAGGTTGTCGTCCCGATCAGCGTTCCGTATGCGTAGTCCTTGATTGCTCCGGCAAAAACCTCTGATGCGCTGGCGCTGTTGCCATTCACCAGAACAGCCAGCGGCATATCCAGATACGACTGCCCGGAAGCATTGTATTCCTCACGTTCGCCGTATTTATCCTCCGTATATACCAGCAGTCCCTCCGGCAGGATCTGATCCAGCACGTCGCAGACCGCATCCAGCACTCCGCCGGGATTGTCCCGCACGTCCACGATCAGCGCTGTCATCCCCTGGGACTTTAATTCCGTAACTGCGCTCTCAAACTGCGTCGGCGTCAGATCTGAGAATTCGGCGATCTGTATCAATCCCACATAGCCTTCCAGCAGTTGGTACTCCACGGTCGGCACCTCGACCTTCTCGCGCTTCACCTGGCATTCCAGTTCCCCATCCACGCCTTCCCGCTGTACCACGATGGTGACGGTGGTTCCCTCTTCACCCTTGACATTCTTCACCAGTTCCGCCAGTTCTACGCTGTCTGCCGCGACCCCGTCGACGGAGCGAACCATATCCCCTGCCTTAAGTCCGGCTGTTTCCGATGGCGAGTCCTTATATACACGGAGAATGGTGACCTCCCTGGTCTCCCGATCCTGACTTAAGACCGCGCCGATTCCATAATAGCTTCCGGTAGTCTCCTCCATCAGGGATTGGTATTCTTCTGCATTGTAATACTGTGAGTAAGGATCCTTCAGGCTGTCAAGAATTCCCTGATACATCCCTTCCGAGATCTGTTCCGCCGTCACATCATCGTAATAATAAGCATCAATGATATAAGCAATATCCGAAAGCTTCTCCCGGACCTCCTTGTCCTTCACTGTCTGCTCGGCAGTTCCCTGTCCATAATTCTGACGGAACAGTGTTCCCGCATCGGTACAGCCCGGCAGATACAGGACGGCAATTACCAGCAACGCCATACACAGCAAGCCACCCAGGAAGCCCTTCCAGAATCCGTTTTTTGTTGTGTTTTTCATGTAAACCTCTTACACGTCTAAGTGTTTCCGTATTGTCATCCGGCTTCCCAAGAATCCGATGCCAACGCCTAAAAGCAGCGCCACCGGAACCAGCGTAGAGAACACCTGGTTTACCGGCAGGAAGTTCAGCATACTGGAAAGCCAGGTAAACTTGTCAGCCATATACACGATCAGCTTGCTGTACATAAAATACAGCAGTATCAGCGGGATCGCCGATCCCACAAAGCCGATGATGATTCCCTCCACGATAAAGGGGGAACGCACGAAATAATCCGTTGCGCCGATCAGCTTCATGATTGCAATCTCCTCACGGCGCACCGTGATTCCGGTAGTCACCGTATTGCTGATGAGGAACACTGCCACGCCCAGAAGGATCAGAATGACCCCAGCGGACACATAGCCAATGAGTCGGTTGAAATCTGTCAGGATATTTCCCGCTAATTCCGAGCTTCGTACCGTCTGAATACCATCTACGGAATTCAGATACGTCACCAGATCGCTCTGCAGTGCCACATCGGTCAGATAAATCTCATAGTGGGCGGAATGCGCCAGCGGATTGTCCTCGTCAAAGACATCCATTAGATCCTCCGCCCCGGACAGATAGACCTCGCGGAAGTTGGCCCAGGCCTCATCTGCCGACACAAACTTCTTCTCAGCAACCTCGATCCGCTTATCAATGATATCGCCAATCTCCCGGATCCGCTCTTCTGTGATGTCATCATCAAAGAATACGGTAACCGCCACGCCGGATTCCACTTCCCTCACGATGCTCTGGAAATTCACCACAATGGAATAGAACAGCCCGAACAGGAAGATACAGGCCGACATGGTGGCGATAGAAGCCAACGAAAAAATCTTATTTCTCCAAATATTTTTTAATCCCTGTCTGAAGGTATAAACAAACGAACTAATCCTCATCGTCATCACCCATCCGTTCGTCACTTACGACGACGCCTTTCTTCATGGTGATCACCCGCTTCTTCATTTCCTTCACGATCTCCTGATTATGCGTCACCACAAGAACTGTGGTTCCTTTCTGGTTGATCTCATCCAATAACTTCATGATCTCCCAGGCATTCCGGTTGTCCAGATTACCGGTGGGCTCATCCGCCAGAAGGATCTTCGGTTCGTTGACCAGAGCCCTCGCAATGGCCACACGCTGCTGCTCACCGCCGGACAACTGCCTCGGGTAGGACTTGTACTTTGCTGCCAGCCCCACCATGGAGAGCATCATGGGTACCCGCCGCTTCATCTTCTTGGCAGGCGTACTGATCACCCGCTGTGCAAAGGCGACATTTTCATATACGTTCCGATCCTTCAGCAGGCGGAAGTCCTGAAAAACAACGCCGATATTTCTGCGAAATCGTGGTATCTGTCTCCGCCCGATATCGTTCAGGGACTTTCCGTTTATAATGATATTTCCTTCTGTGGGTTCAAACTCCTTCAGCAGCAGCTTGATCAGCGTGGATTTCCCGGAACCGCTGTCCCCCACGATGAAAACGAACTCACCGCTGTCGATATGCAGGCTGACGTCGTTCAGTGCAGGGATCCCCGCAGTGTACGCTTTACTGACATTTTCCAGTGTAATCATGCAGGCCTCCTAAATGTCTCAATAGTCGATTGTCTCCATGTATCTCATATATTTTACTACCATCAGAGCGATCTTAAACGTAATCGCATCCTCGAATACACGCAGATCCAGCCCGGTACTCTTCTGCAGCTTATCCAGCCGATATACCAGCGTATTCCGGTGTATGTAAAGCTGTCTGGAGGTCTCGGACACGTTCAGGCTGTTCTCAAAAAATTTATTGATCGTGACAAGGGTTTCCTCATCGAAATCATCCGGTGCCTTGTTCTCGAAGATCTCCTTGATAAACATCTTGCACAGCGGAATCGGCAACTGATAGATCAACCGCCCGATACCCAGCGTAGCATAAGCCACAACCTTCTGCTCCTCGTAGAAGATCTTGCCGACATCCAGAGCCATCCGCGCTTCCTTATAAGAACGGGAGACCTCCTTGATCTCGTTCACAATGGTGCCGTATGCGATGTGTATCTCGCTCTCGTTATAATCATGAAATACTCCAAGGATCACTTCCGCAGTCTTGGCCAGATCCTCATAGCTCTCATTCTCTGCAACCTCCCGCACAACAATGATGTTCTTCTCGTCCACTGCTGTGACAAAATCCTTGGGTCTCGTACTGAACAGACTACGCACCTTCTCGATCTCGCTGCCGTCCCGCTCCCGATCAATCTCAATCAGGAACACTACCCTGCGCACATCCGTCTCAATATGCAGCTTCTTGGAACGATTGTAGATATCCACCAACAGCAGATTATCCAGCAGCAGATTCTTCACGAAATTATCCCGATCAAAACGCTCCTTGTAGGCGACCAGCAGGTTCTGGATCTGAAAGGCTGCGATCTTGCCGACCATGTATACATCCTCGCTGTCTCCCTTGACAAGCAGGATATATTCCAGTTGGTGTTCATCAAACACCTTAAAGAACTGACATCCGGCAACCACCTGGCTGTCCGCCGGAGAATCTACAAAGGCCAGGGCTGCGCCTTCGTAGCCGTCCGTATCCGGAAATGTAGATGCCAGAACCTTACCTTCGGTATCTACAATACAGAGATCCATTCTGGTGATACCCTTTAATCCGTCAATTGTGTTCTGAAGTATCTGATTCGAAATCATAAGCTATGCTCCTTCTCTGGTCGATTCTGTTCAACTTTCACAAAAAAAATCGTACTTTTCTCCCTCAATAAAAATACCTAGATTACATTTTAATGCAAAACTGCAAAAAAATAAAGAGGAAATACATATTTTTTTATGCATTTCCTCAATTTTCCTGGAAATTTTACCTCTGATTCCCTGTATACAATCTCCACAAAAAAATTTCCTGTCTCTCTGTTTCATCCTTAGTT
>CAKSAI010000059.1 GCA_934434905.1 uncultured Lachnospiraceae bacterium
CTTTTTTAAACAATATACTAAAATAGGAGATGGGAATATGGGGCAAAAGGATATCGCAGAAAAAAACCTCGAGAATTACAATGATGTATTTGCGGACATTATAAATGTATTGCTGATGAAGGGAATTCAACTGATTCGTCCGGAAGAGCTGATGGCCGTCCGGGAGCAGACCCATTACAAGACAGGGAATGGCGAGCTTCATGAGATGGAGCGGGATGTAAGCAAATATTGGATGAAGGGAAAAATCAGGCTGTCGCTTTACGGACTGGAAAATCAGACCTGAATCGATCCCGATATGCCGTTTCGGACAATTGGCTATGACGGAGCCTCCTACCGGGAGCAATTGCTGGAAGATGAAAGCGATGGAAAAAGCATTCAAAAGCATTCCGGGAGGAAAAGAAAGAGAAAACGTGTCCCGGTGGTGACAATTATCCTGTATTTTGGTGAGAAACATTGGCGCTATCCGAATTCTATTCGTGATATGGTGAATGTTCCGCCAGAGCTGGAACCGTATTTTAATGATTATAAGATCTATGTGTTCGAAATTGCCTGGCTGACAGAAGAACAGGTGCAGATGTTTCAGAGTGATTTTCGAATCGTAGCAGACTACTTTGTGCAGAAACGGAAGAATAAGGATTATATTCCTTCTACGCAGAAGATTCGGCATGTGGATGCGGTACTTAAAATGTTGTCTGCCTGTTCAGGTGACAATCGGTTTTGTGAAGCAATAGTTGATAAAAATCAAGCAGAAGGGAAGACGGTGACGACGATGTGTGAAGTTCTTGACAAAATAGTAGCGCAAGGAGAGGCCCGCGGAGAGGCTCGTGGAGAGGCTCGTGGGAGGGAAGCTGAAAGTGTACGTATCATTAGGAAGTTACAGAAGGATATGAATATTTCCGCTATTGCTAAGTTGCTGGAGCTGGAGGAGGATTATGTGACAGAGATTGTATATCTTCTTATGCAAAATCCAGAGAAGTCAGATGTAGAGATTGCGGAAGAATATCTGCGCGCGCAAAACAACAGCAGAACTTAAATTTTTTCTTAATCCCTTGCATTTTCCACGTTTTTACAGTATATTAGACTTTAACTAAATCTTCATGCCTGTACCACAAGCGTTACAACAAACGAAGCTACTGAAAGGAGTGATTTTTACTTGGACCTAAGTGCGAGTGACATCACACAAATTATTATTCTAGTCGTATTGATTCTTTTGTCGGGTTTCTTTTCCTCGGCAGAGACAGCACTGACAACCTGCAACAAGATCAAAATGAGGACTCTGGCAGACAACGGCAATGCAAGCGCCAAGCGTGTATTGAAGATCACGGACAATTCCGGAAAGATGCTCAGTGCCATCCTGGTAGGCAACAATATTGTGAACCTGTCGGCCTCCTCTATCTCAACTTCTCTTGTGATCGGACTGTGGGGAAATAAAGCTGTTGGAATTGCCACCGGCATCATTACTCTGCTGATTCTGATCTTCGGTGAGATATCGCCCAAAACCCTGGCCACAATTCATGCAGACAACATTGCTCTGGCCTATTCCGGCGTTATCTCTTTCCTCATGAAGCTGCTGACCCCTGTTATTTTTCTGGTAAATAAGATGGCCTTGGGTGTCCTGTTCATACTGCGGGTTGACCCCAACAAGGAACAGAATACCATGACAGAGGACGAGCTTAGAACCATTGTTGACGTGAGCCACGAGGAGGGCGTCATCGAGACAGAGGAACGCGAGATGATCAACAATGTGTTTGATTTCGGAGACGCCCAGGCCAAGGAGGTCATGGTTCCCCGTATCGATATGACCTTTGCGGATATTGACAGTACCTACGATGAACTTCTGGATATCTTCCGGGAGGATCACTTCACGCGGCTGCCGGTGTACGAAGGCTCCACAGACAACGTGATCGGTATCATCAATATGAAGGATCTGCTTCTGTGTGAGAATCGGGAGCATTTTGCTGTGCGGGATATCCTGAGGAAGCCTTATTATACGTATGAGCATAAGAATACTGCGGAGTTGTTGATCGAGATGCGGCAGTCCTGCAACAATATCGCCATCGTGCTGGACGAATACGGCGCTACTGCCGGACTTATCACGCTGGAGGATCTTCTGGAGGAGATCGTGGGCGAGATCCGGGACGAATACGATGATGACGAGGAGGATCCGCTTCAGAAGATCAATGACTACGAATATATGGTACAGGGTTCCATGAATCTGGAGGATCTAAGCGAAGCCCTGGATCTGGATCTTACTTCTGAGGACTACGATTCCATCGGCGGCTACATGATCGGGCTTCTGGATCATCTGCCGACGGTAGGCGAGAGTGTTGTGACACCGGATCAGGTGTTCCTGCGGGTAGAGGATATGGAGAAGAACCGGATCAACAAGATTTTTGTACGGATACCGGAAAAACAGGACGAAGAAGAGGGGTAGGCACTGCCTACCCCTTTATCATGCGTAAAAAATATAGAATCTTCGGCAAGGCTCTCGCATATAGTGTGAAAGGACAAGGAGGATTGGGCGAATGGGAAAGAAAAATATGCTGCTGACGGTACTGAAGATTCTGCTGCTGATGTATGTGATCACAGGACTTTTGCTGCTGGTGCTGACGCTCCTGCTGGCTAAGGCGCAGCTTGGTGAGAGCGCGGTTTCCATCGGGATCGTGGTGATCTATGTGGTGTCGGGGTTTGTGGGCGGACTTCTGGCGGGAAAACGGATGAAGAGCCGGAAGTTCTTCTGGGGCATGGTGATGGGTGCCTGCTATTTTCTGGCGCTTGCCATCGGATCTGTCATATTTCATAAAGGGCTGGATATGGATGCCGGACGCTTTGCCACCACGTTGATTCTGTGTATCGCTTCGGGGATGGTGGGCGGAATGGTGGGATAGGCTGCTTCGGCAGCCTTTTTTCTTTCTTTCGAAAATCTTTCAAAATTTCTATAGCGCTTCTTTGGATTTCAGAGTTATACTAATGGCAACGAAGAATGAAGGAGCAGCTTGCAATGGAACCGATCAATCACAGTGAGTATCACGTCCTTGTGGTGGAGGATGATGCAGAGATCCGGGACGGGATTGAAATATTCCTGAGAAGTCAGGGCTATCAGGTACATAAGGCGGCGGACGGCATAGAGGGCTTAAAGGTGCTGGAGAATAATCCCATAGACCTGGCTATCGTGGACATTATGATGCCTCGCATGGATGGAATCAAGATGACAATGAAGCTACGGGAAAGCCATGAATTTCCGGTGATCATGCTCTCGGCGAAGTCTGAGGAGACCGATAAAGTCGTGGGGCTCAATATCGGGGCCGATGACTACGTGACGAAGCCCTTTACGCCGCTGGAGCTGATGGCGCGGGTGAATTCCCAACTGCGCCGATATACCAGGTTCAAGAACCGGGAAGGCAACGAGGCAAAGAACGGACGGATCTATATCAACGGAGGCCTGGAGCTCAACGAGGATACGGTGGAGGTGCTGGTGGACGGCAGGCCTGCCAGAATGACACCCATTGAGTTTAAGATATTGGCATTACTTATGAAGAATCCGGGGCGTGTGTTCTCGGCGGAGGAGATCTACGAGAGAGTCTGGAATGAGAGAGCGATCAATACGGATACCATTATGGTACACGTGAGAAACATTCGGGATAAGATTGAGATCAACCCGAAGGAACCAAAATATTTAAAGGTGGTGTGGGGCATTGGATACAAGATCGAAAAGCAGCCGTAGCATAAGAACATTTCTGGCCGTCACAGCGGTTCTGGCTGCCACTTTGGGCAGTGTTTATGCATTTCCGATAATCGGAATGCATGCGGATCATCAGGCAGCAGATACCTGGGTGATCGATGACTATGATGGATATTGGGAGCAGGCCTACAGCTATTCCGAAGGCGGCAGCGGTCTTCTGTATTACGGAACGCTGGCGGCATTGCTGCTGATTATGATCCTTCTCACCAGCAGGCATATCTGGCGCGGGACGATAAGCTACGAGCGGAGAGGCAAATGGTATATGATGGAAGCTGCCATTCTCGCAATTCTTGTGCTGCCGGCAGTCTATGATGCCTTTGTGGATATCAATGTGCAGTATGTGAATATGCTGGATGTGCAGAACTTTGTGGATGTCATAAAAAGTGGGAATATGGAGCATATTTCGACATTGGCGGAGATGACGCTGGCGGTTTTGGCAATATACACCGGCTGGTATCTGGGACTGCTCTTCCTGCGTCCGCTGTTCAGCCTGGGAATCCGGGAATATGTGCGCCAGTACAGCCTTATCTATCTGGTCTTAAGTAAGTGCTTCGGATGGTGCAGGCGGAAGTGGAGGCGGCTTGCAGACGAAGTCAACCATATTGATTTTGGCAAAAAGGGAATAAAGACCATCCGAAATGTGGTACTGCTGAATTTTCTGGTGCTGGCGGTTTTGTCCTTCTTATGGTTCTTCAGGATATTCGCATTGATCATTTACACGGTGGTGCTGTTTTTCCTGATAAAAAAGCAGTATGACAGGGTAGGGCAGAATTACCGCTCCCTAATGCAGGCCACTGCCCGTATCGCGCAGGGGGAACTGGATTATGAGGATGAGACGGACTGGGGCTTGTTTGAACCCTTTAAGGCAGAGCTTACCAAGATTCGCAGCGGATTTGGCAAGGCGGTGGAGAACGAAGTGAAGAGCCAGCGGATGAAGGCGGAGCTCATCACCAATGTCTCCCATGACCTGAAGACACCGCTGACCGCCATCACCACCTATGTGGAACTATTGAAGGATCCGAATATCACGGAGGAGCAGCGGGCGGCCTATATCCAGATCCTGGAGAGAAAGTCACTGCGCTTAAAGGTGCTGGTAGAGGATCTCTTCGAGATCAGCAAGGCCACCAGCAACACAATTCAACTGGAGCTGATGGAGGTAGATGTGGTGAATCTCATAAAGCAGGTTGCCGTGGAGCATGAGGATAAGTTTGCAGAGCAGAGCCTGGAAGTGCGGTGGAAGGTGCCGGAAGAGAAGACGGTGCGGCTGCTGGATAATCAGAAGACATACCGTATCTTTGAGAATCTGTTTGGGAATATTGAAAAATATGCCATGCCCGGCAGCCGGGTCTTTGTGGAGATCGCAAGGCTTGGTGCAGACGACAAGGTGGAAATTCTGCTTAAGAACGTGTCCGCCCGCGAGCTGGACTTCGACTGCAGGGAGATCACGGAACGGTTTGTGCGGGGCGATGCTGCCAGAAGCACGGAGGGTTCCGGACTCGGCCTGGCTATCGCCAAGAGCTTCACAGAAGCCCAGAAGGGGACTTTCGAGGTGCTGGTGGACGGAGATCTGTTTAAGGTGAGAGTCGTGCTGTAAAGAATAGAAAATAATGGTTGAGAAAAAAACTGTTTTTGGGTATACTCGTGGTAGAGTACCTGAGAACAGTTTTTTGCTTTCGTAATAGGAAAGAAAATCGCATGATTTCATGGCGGAAAGAGAGTGCAGGAGTTTGCCGGAAAAGGAGAGTTGCATGGCAGAAACAATAAAAATAGAACAATTACAGGAACGCGTGATCCTGGTAGGCGTGAGCCAGCGGGAGGGGGATGACGCGGAGGATTCCCTTCTGGAGCTTCAGGAGCTGGTGCATACTGCCGGAGCAGAGGTGGTGGGGACGGTGCTGCAGAAGCGGGAAATGATCCATCCCGGCACATATGTCGGAACCGGGAAGCTTACAGAATTGCGGCAGCTTCTGACAGAGACGGATGCCACGGGGATCGTCTGCGATGATGAACTGACCCCGGCGCAGATCCGGAACATGGAGGATGTGCTGGATACCAAGATCATGGATCGGACGCTGATCATTCTGGATATCTTTGCTGCGCGGGCAAGGACCAGCGAAGGAAAGATCCAGGTGGAGCTGGCACAGCTAAAATATCGGCTCAGCCGTCTGACGGGTCTTGGCAAGTCCTTAAGCCGTCTTGGCGGAGGAATCGGCACCCGGGGGCCGGGAGAGAAGAAGCTGGAGATGGACCGCCGTTTTATCAAGAACCGTATCGCCCAGCTCAACCGGGAACTGGCCGAGGTGCGGCGTCACCGGGAGCTCACCAGGAGTCAGAGGAGCCAGAATCCCACCAGGATTGCGGCTATCGTAGGATATACCAATGCGGGAAAGTCCACGCTTTTAAACCGACTGACGAATGCCGGAGTGCTGGAAGAGGATCAGTTGTTTGCCACTCTGGATCCCACCACCAGGAGCCTGACCCTGGAGAGCGGGCAGAAGATCCTGCTCACGGACACCGTAGGCTTTATCCGCAAGCTGCCCCATCATCTGATCGAGGCCTTCCGAAGTACACTGGAGGAAGCCAAGTATGCGGATTTTATCATTCATGTGGTGGATGCGTCCAATCCCCAGATGGAGAAGCAGATGCATATCGTATATGAGACGCTGGAGAGCCTGGGGATTACGGATAAGAAGGTCATTACCTTATTCAATAAGATGGATAAGCTGGAAGCATTGCAGCCGCAAGATGGCACCGGAAATGTTCTGCCCTTCCGGCTGTTTCGGGACTTACGGGCAGACCGGACACTCAGGATCTCTGCAGGAACCGGACAGGGGCTTTCGGAACTGAAACAGGTGCTGGAACAGATCCTGCGGGAGGACAAGCGCCTGTTGGAGGGGATCTTCCCCTATGACCGGGCGGGAGAACTCCAGGCAGTGCGCAAATACGGGGAACTGCTGGAAGAGGAATACCGGGAGAACGGAATCTATATCAAGGCATTTGTGCCGGAGGCAGTGTTCCGTCGCCTGATGAAATAGGGTTTCCACAACAATATCTGGTTTTGGTGTTGACACATACACACTATATATGGTACAATAACGAGGAAAACGGCTGCCATGCTTGCATGAGCAGACATTTGACGAGTATCTCCATCGAGACGTTAGTCGAGATGGTACAATGAACACGCTGACGCAAAACAGATGCAAAAGGAAAGGGAGGAACGAAATGTTTGAAGTAGTAAAGCGTGACGGCGAAATTGCGGGGTTTGACTTAAGTAAAATCAGTGAAGCGATCAAGAAGGCGTTTACAGCCACGGAGAAGGAATTTAACGACGAGATCATCGATCTGCTGTCGCTGCGTGTGACGGCGGATTTTCAGAATAAGATCCAGAATTCCCAGATTCATGTGGAGGATATCCAGGACAGCGTGGAGAAGGTGCTGGAGCAGGCCGGGTACACGGATGTGGCGAAGGCTTATATCCTCTATCGCAAGCAGCGGGAGAAGATGCGGAACATGAAGTCTACGATCCTGGACTACAAGGAGATCGTGGACAGCTATGTAAAGGTGGAGGACTGGCGTGTGAAGGAGAATTCCACGGTCACTTACTCCGTGGGAGGCCTGATCTTGAGTAATTCCGGAGCTGTGACGGCCAATTACTGGCTGTCGGAGATATACGATGAGGAGATCGCAAATGCTCACCGGAATGCGGATATCCATATCCATGACCTGTCCATGCTCACCGGCTACTGTGCAGGCTGGTCCTTAAAGCAGCTGATCCAGGAGGGACTGGGCGGAATTACCGGAAAGATTACGTCTTCTCCGGCAAAGCATCTGTCCGTGCTGTGCAACCAGATGGTGAACTTCTTGGGAATCATGCAGAATGAGTGGGCGGGAGCCCAGGCGTTTTCTTCCTTTGATACATATCTGGCACCCTTTGTCAAGGCGGACAACCTCTCCTACAGCGAGGTGAAGAAGTGTATTGAATCCTTTATCTACGGCGTCAACACGCCCAGCCGCTGGGGTACCCAGGCACCTTTCTCCAATATCACGCTGGACTGGACTGTCCCGAATGACTTAGCGGAGCTTAACGCCATCGTGGGCGGCAAGGAGATGGATTTTAAGTATAAGGACTGCAAGAAAGAGATGGATATGGTAAACAAGGCGTTCCTGGAGACTATGATCGAGGGCCAACGGCAGAGGCTTCCAGTATCCGATTCCCACCTACTCCATCACCAGGGATTTCGACTGGTCCGACACGGAGAACAACCGTCTGCTCTTTGAGATGACTGCCAAATACGGTACACCGTATTTTTCCAACTATATCAACAGCGATATGCAGCCCAGCGACGTGCGCTCCATGTGCTGCCGCCTGCGTCTGGACCTGCGGGAGCTCCGCAAGAAGTCCGGCGGATTCTTCGGCTCCGGGGAGAGCACCGGCTCTGTGGGCGTTGTGACTATCAATATGCCGCGGATCGCCTATCTGGCTACCGATGAAGAGGATTTCTACAATCGTCTGGACCGGATGATGGATATCGCTGCCCGCTCCCTGAAGATCAAGCGGGGCGTGATTACCAAGCTGCTGAATGAGGGACTGTATCCCTATACCAAGCGGTACCTGGGCACCTTTGAGAATCACTTCTCCACCATCGGTCTTATCGGCATGAACGAGGTGGGACTCAACGCCAACTGGCTGGGGAAGGATCTGACCCATGAGGAGACCCAGCAGTTTACCATGGACGTGCTGAACCATATGCGTGAGCGGCTCTCGGATTACCAGGAGAAGTACGGGGATCTCTACAATCTGGAGGCAACTCCGGCGGAGTCCACCACCTATCGTCTGGCGAAGCATGACAAGAAGCATTATCCCGATATCATTACTGCAGGTAAGGAGGGCGATACGCCTTACTACACCAACAGCTCCCACCTTCCGGTGGACTACACGGCGGATATCTTCGATGCACTGGATATCCAGGACGAGCTGCAGACCTTGTACACTTCCGGAACCGTGTTCCATGCATTTCTGGGAGAAAAGCTGCCGGATTGGAAAGCCGCAGCCAGCCTGGTGAGGAAGATCGCAGAGAACTATCGGCTGCCCTATTATACCATGTCGCCCACCTATTCCATCTGCAGGGAGCATGGCTACATCAGCGGCGAGCATTTTACATGTCCCACCTGCGGGAAGCCTGCTGAGGTATACAGCCGTATTACCGGCTACTACCGTCCGGTGCAGAACTGGAACGATGGCAAGTCTCAGGAATACAAGAACCGCAAGCTCTATGATGTGGAGCATTCCAGCCTGAAAAGAGTGCGCACCAATATTGTAACGGTATCAAAGGACGATGTGAAGATCGAGCCGATGGAGAGCGTGAAGTATCTCTTTACCACCAAGCGGTGCCCGAACTGCGCCATGGCGAAGGAGATGCTTTCCGGGGAGCAGTATGAGCTCATCGATGCGGAAGAGAACATGGAGATGGCGCGAAAATACGGTGTCATGCAAGCGCCGACGCTTGTGATCGTAGAGAACGATCAGACCAGGAAGTATGCGAATGCATCGGATATACGAAAATATGTAGAGGAACGATGATCGTTGACCGGAAATATGTAGAGAAACGATGATCGTCGTTCGGAAATATATATGGAGGAACAATGGAAGCGATAGCGTTAGCGGAACAATTTGAATTCCGTATGATAAGACAAGAGGAGACAGAGCAGGCGGTGCAGATCGAACAGATCTGCTTCCCGCCGCATGAGGCGTGTTCACGGGAGAGTATGCAGAGGCGTATAGCGGCGGTGCCGGAGTTGTTCCTTGTGGCGGTGGACAGGACAACCGGAAGGATCGCCGGATTTCTCAATGGCATATCCACGGAGGAAAGTATCTTCCGGGATGAGTTCTTTACGGATGAAACGCTGTACGATCCGAAGGGAAAGAATGTCATGCTGCTGGGACTGGATGTGCTGCCGGAATATCGCGGGCGCGGGCTTGCCAAAGCCATCGTATCACGGTATATTGAACAGGAAAAGGAAAACGGACGACAGCTTCTGATCCTTACGTGTCTTGAAGGAAAGGTGCAGATGTATCAGAGAATGGGATTTGTGAATCAGGGGATCTCAGGCTCCGCCTGGGGCGGGGAGGAATGGTATGATATGACCTACAGGCTTTGAGAAACGGTTCAGCCGGATCGGCATGAGAATGGCGTGGACTTAACTGCTACGCAGTATACGTTATAAGTGGATCATCTTATGTATGTTCTGTGGTTTCGCCAGAATCAGACCATGGCGGCATAAGGCATCCAGAACCTGCTGTTGGGGCGGGGTTATGCGTTCATCGTAAATCTGCCCCTCGTAATCCACAGCGACAGCTCCGGTCTTGTGGAGCATATAGAATAACGGTGACATGTCTGCGGGCACCTCTGACAGCGTGCGATGCTCCTTATCTAAGGAAAACAGCGCGTTCAGATGTCCGCTTGGACATTCGTACAGTTCGCCCTGCGTATCGATGATGCAGGGACAGTAACCTGCAGGCTTATTTTCATATAATCTGATAAAATTTTCCAATTGCATTGTACTTATTCCCCCGTTCTGCTATACTGTAATTATACGTGAAAGAAAGCATTGTGTAAATAAAAAATGCGGAAAAAGAGAAACTTAGCGGAGGTAGTTTTCATGGAACAGAAACGGATAGCGGACGGATTGAAGTTCTTTGCCGTCATTGTGGCGGTGGTCGGAGCCGTATTTTTCCTCTGGTATGCACCGGAGTTGGTGATCCGATATACGGGGATCGTACCGCGTGCTGCAGCATTGAAATGGCCGGGGCTTATTATTGTCTGGGTGATTGGAGTGCTGTGCTATCTTGCACTGTGGGAGTTCTGGAGGATATGCACAAGAATCGGAAATGACAACAGCTTTTGCCGTAAGAATGCCCGTTCCATGAGAAATATTGCGCTGCTGGCGTTTCTGGCGGCGGTTTTGATGCTGGCGGCAGGCGTTACGCTTGTCTGCTTCGGTCTGCTGGTTCAGATTGCTGCAGTGAAGCTCTTTTTCATGGTGTTTGTGGCCTGTGGGCTGGGAGTTCTGTGTCTGGCATTGGCGCGGCTGGTGGAAACTGCGGCAGAGCTTAAGGAAGAGAACGAGCTGACCATTTAGGAGGGACGATATGATCATCATTAATATAGATGTAATGCTGGCAAAGCGGAAGATGAGTGTTACCGAGTTGTCCCAGCGGGTGGGAATCACCATGGCTAATATCTCCATCCTGAAGAATGGCAGAGCCAAGGCCATCAAGATTGAGACGCTGAACAAGATCTGTGAAGCGCTGCAGTGCCAGCCGGGTGATATCCTGGAATGGCGCCCGGATGAGATAGAAGATTGACATTGTAGGAAGGAGAGATGTGATTGAATTATCGTGAATTGTTGAAGGAAAAGGTGAGTGAATCGGTGGTGTCTGTATTGCCGATCACAGCTATTGTACTGCTGCTTAGTATATCCATCGCACCTCTGTCCCCGGCAGCCCTGATCCTATTTCTGTTTGGAGCGCTGCTTCTGGTGTTGGGGATGGGTCTCTTTACAATGGGGGTGGATATGTCCATGATTCCCATGGGAGAGGGAATCGGTGCTCAGATGAGCAAGGCGAAGAGGATCCTGATCCCATTGCTGGCCTGCTTTGTGCTGGGATTTCTGGTTACTATGGCAGAACCGGATCTGCAGGTGCTGGCGGAACAGGTGCCGGCCATCCCGAATCTGGTGCTGCTTTTGACGGTATCGGCCGGAGTTGGAATCTTCCTGGTTGTGGCGGAGCTTCGTATGCTCTTGAAAATTCCATTATCGTATACGTTACTTTTTTTCTATAGTATTATTTTCATCCTGATGATATTTACGCCGGATATCTTCATTCCGGTGTCCTTCGATGCAGGCGGTGTGACTACCGGACCCATCACGGTGCCTTTTATCATGGCTCTCGGAATCGGTATGGCGTCTGTGCGAAGCGATAAGAACAGCAGCAGCGACAGCTTTGGCCTGATCGCTCTGTGCAGTCTCGGTCCGATCCTGTCCGTACTTTTGCTGGGCGTATTCTATCAGCCGGATGATGCGGTGTACGTTCCGGTGCAGTTGACGGAGCTTTCATCGACACGTGCGGCGGCTGCAGAATTTGCAAGGGCACTTCCTGTCTATATGCGGGAGGTAGCGGTGGCTTTGATTCCCATTGCATGCTTGTTTTTCCTGTTCCAGCTTATCTTTCGAAGGTTCCACAGGCACCAGATCGGACGGATCCTGCTGGGTATGGTCTATACATACCTGGGCCTGGTGCTCTTCCTGACAGGCGTGAATGTGGGATTCATGCCGGCGGGTGAGTATATTGGCTCATCCCTGGCTTCGGGAAGTCATAAATGGATACTGGTTCCCATCGGGATTGTGATCGGTTACTTTATTGTCCGCGCGGAGCCAGCAGTGCAGGTGCTGACCCGGCAGGTGGAGGAGGTCTCCAACAGATCGATCTCCCAGAGCTCCATACAGAAGAGTCTTTCTGTGGGTGTGGCGGTATCCGTGGGAATTGCCATGCTTCGGATTGTGACGGGGATCTCAATTCTGTGGTTCCTGATACCGGGGTATGCGATTTCGCTGGTTCTGACATTTTTCGTTCCACAGATCTATACGGGTATCGCCTTTGACTCCGGCGGAGTGGCCAGCGGTCCTATGACTGCAACCTTCCTGCTTCCGATGGCTATGGGAGCCTGCGAGGCTGTGGGTGGAAATATTCTCACGGACGCCTTTGGAATCGTGGCAATGGTGGCTATGACGCCGCTTCTGACTATCCAGGTGCTTGGACTTGTAGGCAAGCTGCGCAGCCGGGCAGAAAAGAAACAGATGCAGATACCGCTTACCGATCTGGTGGATGGAATCGTGTACTTTGACGAGCTTTAAATATAAAGCCCGGTCTCCATGGAGCAATCCGTGGGCTTTCGAAAGGAGGACATAGCATGGCAAAAAGAGGAGTACGAATATTGATGTCTATCGTGGAGCGCGGTCAGGGTAAGGAGTTGACCCGCTTCTATGGAATGCACGGCCTCACCTGCCATTTTCAGACGGTGGGGCGAGGAACGGCCGCTTCGGATCTTCTGGATATTCTGGGAGCCGGAAGCACGGAGCGGGATATCTTGCTAAGCTTTGGGGAAGAGGAGAAGGCTCAGCGGCTGCTGTGGCAGATGCGTGAGGAGGAAGAGCCTTCGGTGCATGCCAAGGGAATCGTATTTTCCACACCGCTGACAGCCTTAAATACCCTGGCGGCAGCAGTACTTATGCGCGAGAGTGAGCAGAAGAATGAGAAAGGAGCAGAGAATATGGAACAGAAGCTGGATGAGGATCACAGCCTGATACTGATCGTTGTAAATCAAGGGCATACCGATGAGGTTATGAATACCGCCCGGACAGCCGGAGCCAGAGGAGGCACTATTATCCGCTCCCGTTGGGCGGGATCGGAGGAATCGGCCACCTTCTACGGGATTACACTTCAGGCGGAGAAGGAGATCATCGCCATCGTGGCCGGAGCGGAGCGGCGGAAGATGATCATGGAGTCTGTCAATAAGATGCATGGAATGAACACGGCGGCCGGAGCCATGGTGTGCTCGGTGGCTGTCGACCAGATGCAACGGCTGGGGTAGGCGTTCATGAGTCTTCTGAGGCTTTCCGATAGTCTGTGGGGGGGACTCCGACGCGCTTTTTAAAGGCGGTGGGGAAATAGTTAATATTTGAAAAACCGCATAGCTGTGCAATGGTATTGATGGGAAGATCGCTGGTTTTCAGAAGCTTTTGCGCCTGGGTTATCCTGAGATCCTGAATATATTTTTTCACAGACGTACCTGTATATTGCTTAAAA
>CAKSAI010000060.1 GCA_934434905.1 uncultured Lachnospiraceae bacterium
TCATTGATGCCTTAACGGATGACCGACAACATATAACAATACGAGGTCGCCGCTATACAGCCCCGCCACTCACCTCCACGTGTTCTGTAGTGTGTCAGTCTTATAGGTAAATAATATCAGAAGGAAGATAAATTAGAAAAGTGAAAGGCAGCCGAAATGTTTCATGACGCATTGGTGCCTTTCGCAGAAAGGTGGATTATAACAATGAAAAAGCAACGTATTATGAATTTGGTTAGATATCATGTTGAAAAGAATGAGGAGGCTTTTATTTCTGAGGTTGCTGAGATAGCAAAAGAGTTTGATCAGAGCGGGGATTCTGCAATGGCAAACTATCTCATGGAGTTAGTGTCCAGTGCAAATTATTATGTGCCGCAGAGCTCATATAAGAATCTGCACTATTTAACAAAAGTCAATTATAAAAATACGCCTTTATTGTTACCGGAGATTATCGAAGAAGATATTTTAGGAATAACAAGGGCAATCAGCGAGAAAGCTGATTTAACTAAATTCTTGTTTTATGGAGCCCCGGGAACAGGTAAGACAGAATCCGCATATCAAATAGCACGTATTTTAGGAAGAGATCTTTTGAGGGTCGACTTTGAACAGCTCATAGATAGTCGGCTTGGTGAAACAGCTAAAAATGTATCAATTTTGTTTGATGAGATTAATCATCTTGCATTTGGGAAAATAATCGTATTGATGGATGAAATTGATGCATTGGTTCTGGATCGGGTTAACACCAATGACTTGAGGGAGATGGGAAGAGTTACTTCTGCCTTTATAAAGGAATTGGATAGATTAAATGAAAATGTCGTCATAATTGCTACTACTAATCTATTTAGCAACTTTGATAAAGCAATTGTCCGAAGATTTGATGCCACGGTTTCTTTTGATAGATATTCAAAGGAAGACCTGATTGAAATAGCTGATGCACTTCTTTCTTCGACATTAAAGAAGAATGTTAACTCAAAACAGGATATGCGTCTTTTTAATAAAATTCTTAAGAACATGGAAAGTATACCTTTCCCAGGGGACTTAAAACAGATTATTAAAACTTCGGTAGCTTTTTCAAGTGAAGCCAATGAGTATGATTATCTGAGAAAGATATATTTTGCCCTAAATGATAATAAGGAAATTGATATACAAAGACTTAACAATGAAGGGTATACAACAAGGGAAATAGAGATATTATCACGTATTCCAAAGAGCAGTGTATCACGGAAACTGAAGGAGAGCTAAAATGAATCCGTTACTTCAAGTAAAGCTTAGATTCACAGGAGAAAAGAATAATCAGAAGCCCGGTGCGAGAAATCTGCGTGCAAAAGCAGAGACTTCAACTGAAAAAATTGATGAACTTATTGATAGTCTGCGGGCGGTTCTCAGGTTTTATAAAGATCATCCACGTATTACTAACGATGTGATGATTGATGTTTGGTATAACGACATTATTGCAAAGTCTAATCGCGTAAGGGAATTATTAAAACCAAGTAGGCATTCTACTAATGACACCGTGGTTGGAGCAAGGTTTTCGGATGCACCTGAGGGAGAAGAAAACCATTTTATTACGCATTATGTTGATGAAAAGACAATCCATAAAACAATAGAAGAGTTACAGATCGCCAGGGAATTCCTACTAAAAAGATTAGGCGGAAAAGCGACACCTGTGAACTTTTCGGAACCTAACAGTAACATTGATTATGAAGGATTTTCGATTGGAAAAGGAAAACTTCGAGATCTGATTATAGATTGTTCTGTTGTGGAAAAGTTCGATGTTCCTCGTGTTACATCAATTCCTGACAGAGACAAATTTTTGATTACTTTTTACAAGTCCGAGCTGTCTTTATCACTTTTGCTTGAAAAACTGAGAGTAGATGATACTCAATTGCCATACACGGCATACGGAGACGATACTATTTCTGTCACAAGAGATTTGTTTGAAATCATAAACGACAAGATTCCATATATGATTTCCATGATTTCAACGGATATATCTTCAATTACATTAGAGGATATATCTCCGAAAAGCAGGGATGAGCATGATATTCCTGATCCACAAAACGAGCCGGTGATTGGCGTTATAGATACATTTTTTGATGAAAGTGTGTATTTTAGCAATTGGGTAGACAACAAAGATTACATAAGTGATCTGGAGAAATATAAGAATGATTTGAATCTAAGAGACCACGGAACGGAAGTCACCTCAATTATTGTTGATGGGCCCAGAATGAACCCGTGGCTTGATGATGGATGCGGTAGATTTAGAGTTCGTCATTTCGGCGTTTGCTCTAGCAGGATATCAACAATTCGACTTGTTAAAAAAATCAAGGATATAGTGAATGAGAATCCAGACGTTCATGTTTGGAATCTATCATTAGGAACAGATGATGAGGTTTCAAAGAATTTTGTATCATTTGATGCTGCGGCTTTAGATGAAATACAGGCAAAAAAGAATGTTATTTTTGTGGTTTCCGGAACAAATGATAACCGTGAAATACAGGAAGGAATCTTAAGAGTTGGCTCACCTGCGGATTCACTAAATTCTCTTGTAGTAAATTCTGTCAGGAGAGATGGGCAACCGGCAGGATACGCCAGAAAGGGAAATATTCTTTCCTTCTACAATAAGCCTGATGTCTCTTATTATGGCGGAGATTACGACGACAGAATTACTGCATATACATCCTATGGCACAGATGAAGTATACGGTACATCATTCGCTGCACCTTGGATCAGCAGAAAAATGTGCTATCTGATAGATGTTATGGGTATGCCAAAGGAGGTTGCCAAGGCATTAATAATTGATTCTGCGGCTGCGTGGGATTATAAGACTATGTCGGCAAATAACAAGTCCATTATGGGATATGGAGTAGTACCCGTTGATATCAGAAAGATAGTAGAAACTGAGAGCGACGAAATTCGATTTGTTGTTTATGGAACATCGGATTCTTACCGCACAGCTAACTACGCTATTCCGGTTCCGAAAGATGATGATAATAAGTACCCTTATATTGCAAGAGCAACACTATGTTATTTTCCGGAATGTTCTAGAACTCAAGGAGTGGATTATACAGATAGAGAGTTGTCTTTGAAGTTTGGCAGAATCATTGATGATAAAGGAAAAATCAGTGATATCAATGACAATGTACAGGATGATGCTGACAGTAGGATGGACGAGAGGCAGTCAAGGAAAGAATTCCGTAAATGGGACAATACAAAGTTCATATCTCGAATAGTTAAGAACAGCAATAAACCCGTGAAATCATATGATGACCGTTTGTGGGGGTTTTCTGTAACATCTAAGGAAAGATTTAGTACACAAATGAGGGTTCCGCTAAATTTCGGTGTTGTTGTTACTTTGAAAGAAGTAAACGGTATTAACCGAATAGAGGATTTTATTAAAGCTTGTATCCTGCGTGGTTGGATTGTTAATAGGATAGATGTTCAAAACCAGTTGGATATATATGCGTCCAGTCAGGAAGAGATACATTTTGAGTAGATTTGTAAACCGTAAATTATTTAAGACGATTATTGTCTGCGAGAGATGAGGCTTTAAAAGAATGTATGTCTAGGGCAAAGGCGCCTATTAGAAATGTTGCATTGTTTCTTCAAAAATACTTTGATACAATTCAAAAATATATAGAGCCATTTTCAGAATTATACGAGAAACTTGATATTGATTACGGGACTATTGGCTATCCAGAAAAGAACATAAACTGTCCAAGTGGAAGTGAAACTAGTGAAAACCCTTAGTAGTAAGCCACGTCGTTTTGCTACCAATTCACCCGGGAACCCTTGCAAACAAGGGCATTTCCGGGCAAAACAAGGAGATTGATACAATGATAAAGATACTTTTCATCTGCCACGGCAATATTTGCCGTAGCCCAATGGCCGAATTCGTCTTAAAGGATATGGTTGCCCGACGGGGCATGGCCGATCAATTTTATATTGCTTCCGCGGCTACCAGCATGGAAGAGATCGGAAATGGGATCCATTACGGAACACGCCGTATTTTAGAGGCGCATGGAATCTCCTGTGCAGGCAAGACCGCTGTGCGCATAGAACGCCGGGATTATCAGAAATATGACTATCTCATCGCCATGGAGCAGTACAACATCAGGAACATGCTGCGCATACTTGGCGGCGATCCGGAACACAAGATCTATCGGCTGCTGGACTTTACGGACAATCCGCGAGACATTGATGATCCTTGGTATACCGGTGATTTCGATCTTACCTATCAGGAGATTCTGGAGGGGTGTGAAGCTCTGTTGCGCCTTATATTACCATCGACATCCCATATCGCTGGCAGCTCTCACAATGCTGTCGACGCCTAAGAGAATCAGGTATATGCCGATAATATAGCCCACGGACACCACTGCGATCACCGGACGGATCAGCATCAGGAAGCCCAGCACCAGGCCGATGATGTTGATAATCAGCGAAAAATAGTAATAAGAGCTCCCGGCAGTGATGCGGATAATATTCAGGTGTGACAGGTGGGAGATACAGTGGGCTATGAACCAGATCGGGATCAACAGCGCCAGAACCCACTTGCCGGCATTGGGATAGACCAGCAGCATGAAACCGGCCATGACACTTAAGATCCCGCTGATCAGCGAGATTGTGGGGCCGAAGCCTGTGTGCATTTCCATCTTGATATAGAAAACGATATCAGCGATACCTGTGATAACGGCGATGAGTCCGAAGATCATCACAATGCCAGCCAACGCATTCTGGGGGCGGATCAGATTAAGCACGCCCAGAATGATCAGCAGAACACCTTCGATCAACTCCATCCATCCAAAACCAGAACGTTTTTTCATGACTGTATACCTCCCTTTTCTTCGATATTCAGTATTTTCATAAATTCTTCGCCGGTGATAGTTTCCTTCTCGTACAGGAATTGCGACAGCTCGTCCAGTTTGGCGCGGTTCTTGAGGAGAAGCTGTCTTGCCTTCTCATGCTGAGCCTTCACCAGCTCCACAACCTTACGGTCAATCTCCTTCTGGGTATCTGTGGAGCAGGACAGAGAGGTGTCACCGCCCAGATATTGGTTGGTTACGGTTTCCATGGCAACCATGTCGAATTCTTCACTCATGCCATAGCGGGTGATCATGGAGCGGGCCAGCTTGGTGGCCTGTTCGATGTCGTTGGAAGCACCGGTGGTGATCTCGCCGAAGGCTACCTCTTCTGCAGCCCGGCCGCCGGTGAATGTTGCGATCTTATTCTCAATCTCCTGCTTCGTCATGAGATATTTATCGCCGGTCTCCACCTGCATGGTATACCCCAGAGCGCCCGATGTTCGCGGGATGATGGTGATCTTCTGCACCGGAGCGGAATGGGTCTGCAGGGCCGCCACCAGAGCGTGTCCAATCTCGTGATATGCCACTACCTTTTTCTCCTGATCGGACAGGACAGCATTTTTCTTCTGATATCCTGCGATCACAACCTCGATGCTTTCCTCAAGGTCGGATTGGTTTACTATGGTGCGCCCGCTGCGCACTGCCCGCAGAGCGGCTTCGTTAATGATATTGGCAAGCTCTGCGCCGGAAGCACCGGAGGCCATACGGGCGATGGTGTGGAAGTCCACATCGTCGGAGGCTTTGATCTTCTTGGCATGAACCTTTAAGATGGCTTCACGCCCCATGAGATCCGGCAGCTCTACCGGCACCCGCCGGTCAAAACGTCCCGGTCTGGTTAGCGCCGGATCCAGGGATTCCGGGCGGTTGGTGGCTGCCAGGATGATAACGCCATTGTTTCCCTCGAAGCCGTCCATCTCTGTAAGTAGCTGGTTCAGAGTTTGCTCGCGCTCATCATTTCCGCCCATCTGACCGTCACGCTTCTTGCCGATGGCGTCGATCTCGTCGATGAAGACGATGCAGGGGGCCTTTTCCTTGGCCTGGCGGAACAGGTCGCGCACCTTGGACGCACCCATGCCGACGAACATCTCAACGAATTCAGAACCGGATATGGAGAAGAAGGGAACGTTTGCTTCTCCGGCTACCGCCTTGGCCAGCAGGGTCTTACCGGTTCCGGGAGGGCCTACCAGCAGAAGTCCCTTGGGCATGGAGGCGCCGACCGCGGTATATTTCTCGGGATTGTGCAGGTAGTCTACGATCTCGGCAAGGTTTTCCTTCGCCTCGTCCTCACCGGCAACATCGCTGAAATGGATGCCTTCCGTAGACTGCACATAGACCTTGGCATTGCTCTTTCCCATGCCGAAGGCCAGGGAATTCTTGCCGCCGGCCTGTTCGATGAGCTTCTTGCTCATATACTGTCCCAGGCCGATGAAGATCACCATGGGGAGTACCACCGTGAGCAGAATGCTCATAAGCGGCGACATGGTCTCGCTGATATCTCTGGTGAAGGTCGCACCGGAATTGTACAACCGTTCCGTGAGGTTCGGGTCGTTCATGGCTCCGGTCTTGTAGACGGTGGTGTTATCCTTGTCTGTAAAAACAATCTGAGAATCTTCCACCTGTACTTCGCCAATATTCTTTTCCTCGATCATGCTCATGAAGGTGCCGTAATCCACTTCCTTTACCTGCTGCTTTAAGAGCAGAGGGGAGATCAGCATGTTGAAGAGAAAAAGGACCAGCAGAACGATGCCATAGTAATAGATCAATGGTTTTCTTGGAGATTTGACTTCTTTCATGATAAACCTCTCTTTCTCTTGGGTTCTTTATTTAAAATAAAGTATAGCACGTTTTTAAGAAAAAAAATATAAATTTATTATAAATTTCTTCTTGCATTTTCACATAAACTGTGATACCATAGGCCATATTAATTTTTTAATAAGTTAAAGCGATGAAGGAGACTCCTATCTTCAGAGGCCGACAGGAATACAGCGTCACCGACTGAGAGCGCTGTTTGGAAGAGAAGGTAGCGGGAACACTCTGGAGCAGATTGGCTGAACAACAGTAGGCCAATACGTGGGTGCGCGTTAAGCATAGAGAGGGAATTATGCGAATGCATAATACCAATGCGGGTGGTACCGCGGGAATCAAGAGTATCCCGTCCCGGAATGTTTTCGAACATTCCGGGATTTTTTTTCGCGAACCATGGATTGCGAAGCAATCTGTGGTCTGCTGTTTTGCGCAGAGGAATACACAACTATAGATTCTCGTCCCGCTAATAACAAGAAAAGGAGTACAGAGCAATGGAATTTATGACAGGTGTGAAGGAAAGGGAAACGGTAGAAATCAGCGATCTTCTCGGCGGTGGCTATGAGGGAAGAACAGTGAAGGTCAACGGAACCGTACATGCTATCCGGGACATGGGTGAAGTAGCATTCCTTATATTAAGGAAGCGGGAGGGACTTTTACAGTGCGTCTTCGAGGAAGGGGTCACGCAGTTTGATCTAAAGACGCTGAAGGAAGAAGCTGCGATTGAGGCAGAAGGCGTTGTGCAAAAGGAGGAAAGGGCGACCGGCGGTGTGGAACTTCGGCTGACACAGATTCGGGTATTATCGGAACCGGCAGCACCGCTCCCGCTGGCTGTCTCCAAGTGGAAGTTGAATACTTCTCTGGAAGCCAAGCTGGATCACCGCTCCATTGCTCTTCGAAATATTAGGGAGCGGGCAAAGTTCAAACTGCAGGAGGGCATTGTCCGGGGATTTCGGGATTTCCTGTACAGCCAGGGATTTACGGAGATAAGAACGCCCAAGATCGGCGCCAAGGGCGCGGAGGGCGGTGCCAATCTGTTCCGCCTGGATTATTTTCACCGTCCTGCGGTGCTGGCTCAGAGCCCGCAGTTCTATAAGCAGATGATGGTAGGTGTGTTTGAGCGTGTGTTCGAGACTGCTCCCGTGTTTCGGGCAGAGAAGCACAACACCAAGCGCCATTTGAACGAATATACCAGCCTGGACTTTGAGATGGGCTATATTGAGAGCTTTGCGGACATCATGGCTATGGAGACCGGGTTTTTACAGTATACGATGGCACTCCTGGAAAAAGAATACGCCCATGAGCTCGCCATCCTCGGTGTCACGCTTCCTGCGGTGGATCGGATCCCGACGGTAAGATTTGACGAGGCAAAGCGGAAGGTTTCAGAGAAATATCACCGTGAGATCCGAAATCCCTATGATCTGGAACCGGAGGAGGAACAACTGATCGGACAGTATTTTCAGGAGGAATACGGCACAGACTTCGTGTTTGTCACGCATTATCCTTCCAAGAAGCGTCCCTTCTACGCCATGGATGATCCTGAGGATCCCACCTATACCTTAAGCTTCGACCTGCTCTTCAAGGGGATGGAGATCACCACCGGCGGTCAGCGTATCCACGACTACCACATGCTGATGGAGAAGATCGAGAAACGCGGTATGGATACGGAAGGCATGGAGCAGTACCTTGATACCTTCAAGTGCGGCATGCCGCCCCACGGCGGCCTGGGTATCGGTCTGGAGCGGCTGACCATGAAACTTCTCGGAGAAGATAACGTGCGGGAGGCCACCCTGTTCCCCAGAGATCTGAGCAGACTGACACCCTAGCGAGGAACCCCAATAATTTTGATTACAAGGAGGCAAAAAAATGGAGCATACAGAGACAAAAAATATCATCTCCGATGAGACCATAGAATACGTCGGAATCCTGGCTAAGCTGGAACTCTCCGAGACGGAGAAGGAACAAGCCAAGCAGGATATGGGAAGAATGCTGGATTATATCGACAAGCTGAATGAGCTTGACACCACAGGCGTGGAGCCCATGTCCCATGTATTTCCGGTGAACAACGTATTCCGCGAGGACGTGGTGACGAACGGAGACGACCATGAAGATATTCTTAAGAATGCGCCTGCCGAGAAGAACGGAAGCTTCAAGGTTCCGAGGACGGTAGAGTAGAGACCGACAATTCAGCTATTGCCGGTGTTACAATGATTACGAGGAGGGATATTGTGCAGATAACAGAATTGACAGCTTTGGAGCTGGGAAAGAAGATCCGGGCAGGCGAGCTGACCGCCGTGGAGGCCACGGCTGCCGCCCTGGAGCAGATAAAAAGATTAGAGCCGACGGTCAACAGCTATATAACAGTTGATGAGGAAGGCGCACTCAGACAGGCGGCAAAGATACAGAAGAAGATTGAGGCCGGAGAGCTCAGCGGTCCGCTGGCCGGGGTTCCGGCAGCCATCAAGGACAATATGTGTACGGAAGGGCTTTTGACGACTGCCGGTTCAAGAATATTGGAGAACTTTGTTCCAACCTATACGGCGGAGGCCGTCTGCAATCTTAAGAGAGCCGGAGCCGTGATCCTGGGAAAAACAAATATGGATGAATTCGCCATGGGGAGCACCACGGAGACTTCCTATTATGGGGAGACAAAGAACCCATGGAACACCGTCCATGTACCCGGCGGCTCCTCCGGCGGCTCCTGCGCGGCTGTGGCAGCGGAGGAATGCTACTATGCCCTGGGCTCCGATACCGGCGGATCCATCCGTCAGCCCAGCGCCTTCTGCGGTGTGACAGGGATCAAGCCCACCTATGGGACGGTATCCAGATACGGGCTTATCGCATATGGTTCCTCACTGGATCAGATCGGGCCGGTGGCAAAGGACGTGGCTGACTGTGCGGCTATCCTTACGGCCATTGCTTCCTATGATAAGAAGGACAGCACTTCCATCCGGCGGGAGGATCTGGATCTTACCCAGGCATTGAAGAAGGATGTGAAGGGGATGCGGATCGGTATTCCCAGGGATTATTTTGGCGAAGGCCTTGACCGGGAAGTACGGGATGCCGTTCTGGGTGCCGCCGAGGTGCTGCGTGATCTTGGAGCTGTTGTGGAGGAGTTTGATCTGGGGCTGGTGGAGTATGCCATCCCGGCTTACTATGTCATTGCCTCTGCGGAAGCCAGTTCCAATCTGGCACGCTTCGACGGCGTGAAGTACGGGCATAGGGCCGCGGATTATGATGGTCTTCACAGCATGTACAAGAAGACGCGCTCAGAGGGCTTCGGGCCGGAGGTCAAGCGTCGGATCATGCTGGGCTCCTTTGTCTTAAGCTCCGGCTACTACGATGCTTATTATTTGAAGGCGTTGCGAACCAAGGCACTGATTAAGCAGGAATTCGACAAGGCCTTTGAAAAATACGACGTGATCCTGGGACCGGCGGCTCCCACGACCGCGCCGAAGCTGGGAGAATCCTTGAAGGATCCCATCAAGATGTATCTGGGAGATATCTATACGATCTCCGTGAATCTGGCGGGCCTGCCGGGCATCAGCCTGCCCTGCGGTATAGACACTAAGGGACTTCCCATCGGGCTGCAGCTCATCGGTGACTGCTTCCACGAGGAGAAGCTCATCCGGGCCGCCTATGCCTTTGAGCAGACCGGAAGCTATCGGCGCTGCCCGCTGGCAGGGACGGAAAGTGAAGCCCAAACAGTCAGCACAGCAGAAAACGGCAATATGGCGGAAAGCGACAGTACGGCAGAAGGGAGGCACGAAGCATGAACAGACAATATGAGACGGTCATCGGCCTGGAGGTTCATGTAGAACTGGCCACGAAGACAAAGATTTTCTGCGGGTGCAGCACTGCCTTCGGAGGCGCACCCAACACCCATACCTGCCCGGTATGTACCGGAATGCCCGGTTCCCTGCCGGTATTGAATAAGCAGGTGGTGGAATATGCGGTGGCGGTGGGACTTGCCACCAACTGCAAGATCACGCAATACAGCAAATTTGACCGGAAGAATTATTTCTATCCGGATAACCCCCAGAACTACCAGATATCCCAGTTGTATCTTCCCATATGCAGGAACGGCAGCGTGGAGATTGAGACAGCGGCAGGCAAGAAGACCGTGGGAATCCATGAGATCCACATGGAGGAGGATGCGGGCAAGCTGATCCATGATGAGTGGGAGGATTGTTCCCTGGTGGATTATAACCGTTCCGGCGTTCCGCTGATTGAGATCGTGTCTGAGCCGGATATGCGTTCCGCAGACGAAGTGATTGCCTACCTGGATAAGCTGCGCACCATCATTCAATATCTGGGAGCCTCCGACTGTAAGCTTCAGGAGGGCTCCATGCGGGCGGATGTGAACCTGTCCGTGCGTCCGGTGGGAACCGAGAAGCTGGGAACAAGAACCGAGATGAAGAACCTGAATTCCTTCAAAGCCATTGCCAGAGCCATTGAGGGCGAGCGGGCAAGGCAGATTGAACTCATAGAGGAAGGGAAGGCAGTGATCCAGGAGACACGCCGCTGGGATGACAACAAGGAATATTCCTATGCGATGCGGTCCAAGGAGGATGCTCAGGATTATCGGTATTTCCCGGAACCGGATCTGGTTCCTCTCATTATCAGTGATGAATGGCTGGAGGAGATACGTGCCCGTCAGCCGGAGCTGCGTACCGAGAAGCTTTTGCGCTACAAGCAGGAGTATGAGATTCCCGACTATGACGCCCAGATCCTCACTGCTACCAAGCGCATGGCGGATGTATTCGAGGAGGCCACAGCCCTCTGCGGCCTGCCTAAGAAGGTATCCAACTGGCTGATGGTGGAGACGCTGCGTCTCCAGAAGGAGCATGAGATGGAGCCGGAGGACATTCCTTTCTCACCGGAGAATCTGGCGAAGCTGGTGAAGCTCACCGAGGCCGGAACCATCAACAGCACGGTGGCAAAGGAGGTCTTCGAGGAAATATTTAAGAACGACATCGATCCGGAGAAGTACGTGGAGGAGAAGGGCCTAAAGACGGTTGTTGATACGGACGCTCTGCGTGATTGTATCGCACAGGTCATTGAGGCAAATCCCCAGTCCGTAGCGGATTACCGTGGCGGAAAGGAGAAAGCCATCGGCTTCCTGGTGGGTCAGACCATGAAGGCTATGAAGGGCAAGGCTGATCCGGGAATGGTGAACCGGATGCTGAAGGAAATGCTTGTGTCACAGTGAAAATAAACGATCTGCTATAACAAGACGGCGGCGGAAATTTCCGCCGCCGTTTCTACAGAACGATCTGCAGAATGAAGCGGTCGTCGGTCACGGAGAATTGACAGTTACCGTTCACATTTTCAATGGCGTACCGGATGCTTTGTGTACCGAAGCCGTGGTTCTTATCATCCGTTACAGGAAAGCCGTCTGACATCCTGGGCTTTACTGCGTACGTATTAGAAAGGGACATCAGTATTTTCTCATTCTTTTCGATAATGCTTAATTCGATGATGCGTTCCGCTTCACCTAGCGGAAGCACCGCATGTATGGCATTTTCCATTGCGTTTGAGAGGACAGAGGTTATATCCACGTCCGAAAATGGCAATTTTTCAGGAAGACGTAAGGTATAACGGAAGTCGATCTTGTTTTCCGAGATGATATCCTCGTAGGAGGACAGGATCATGTTCACGGTATCGTTGGCGCAATAACGCTTGTTCACGGTTTTGTCAGCGGAATTTATGATGCCGTTAATATATTCCTGTGCTTTTTCAGCTTCGCCGTTATCGATCAAAACGGACAGGTTTGTAAGAAAATGGCGCATATCGTGGCGCAGAATGGCGATGCTGCGCTCGGAACGCCGTATGGCCTCGATTTCCTTCTTGGAATAGGTCTGCTGTATTTTCATGAGCCGGTTGCGCTGCTCAGCCTCGATTCTCTCCTCATACTGCTTAAAATACAGGAATATGAAGATAATATAGAAGATACAAAGGATAAAGGCCAAAAATTCCGTGACGGCCTCATGCCCGGAATAGAGCAGTTCGGTGTAAACGCTCACTACATAGTCAAAAACATAGTAGACAAACGGCATCATACCCAGGATAAATATTGCCTTCGTCGGCTTCTCCAGAAGTCTTGCGGTTGCATCGGAAATATAGCGGATCAGTAAAATAAAAACGGTAACGGTAACCACAATGCGAACGCTGTAATATACGATTTCGGAATGCCAGATATTCATTGCGGCAATGCCCATCCAGTTGCTTATCTCGCAGCAGAGGTAGGCGGTAAGTACCGAGAGCACGGAGAGCGAAAATTTGTATTTATAATAAAATGTAAGAAACAGGACCAGGGGCAGGTGTATAATGAGTGGATATACTTTTTCTGTTCCGGAGAACCCTAAAAATACATAGGAAAGAATATAGATCACACCTGTTACCAGAGAAAAAGAGAGCAGTGTGAGAATATTCTTCCGATTCATCCTTATTCCCAGAAAGGCAGCGGATATGTAAACGCCGAAAAGAAGCGTTGTTGCATTATGCAAAAAACTCAGTATTGATATAAGCATATATTTCCTCCTATTCGCGGAACATCAGCGTGAAATACGCATCCTTGAACGCCTTGGCATAGCCTCTTGCGATGGGGATGTT
>CAKSAI010000061.1 GCA_934434905.1 uncultured Lachnospiraceae bacterium
GGTTAAATGTGCCGATCTTCCGATTATCAAAGGGCGCCAGAAGCCTGCGCTCCGGATCTATCGTCTCCAAAAAGTCAGGCGTAAAATTAACCACAAGACGCGTGTATGGTCTGCTGTCCACAAGGTCCACATAATGTGCTTCCGCGGGGCGCATAATAAGAATATCGCCCTTCTCCAGCGGATAAGGAGTGCCTTCTACCCGGTAGATGCCGCGGCCGCCTGCAAAATAATACAATTCATAGAACTCGTGGGTGTGCATGATAAAATCAGACGAAACAGGATTCTCGCTCCGTCCGTAATGCATTGAAATATCACTGTCTGAATAAGAAAAATACTCTTCCATATCATCACCGAATCCATAGTACCACACTAGTATAACATTTGCAATATATAATGATAATATAGACAATTTAATTGTTTCTGTTATTCATTTATAATATCATTTAAGAAGCATACACCAGAAGATCTTTCCACCTGTGGAAAGAATTCTGTTATCCAAAGAAAATCAGGAGGTAAAAGGATGGATACCATTAAAATTTACGCCTTTGCGGATGAGGCAAGCCCCAATATCACCGAGCAGACCACGGCACTTAAGAGGAATCACTTAGACGGGATCGAGATGCGCAATGTGGATGGCGTAAATGTTTCGGACATAACGATCAAGAAAGCGAAGGAAGTAAAGCATCTGCTTGACGAAAACGGTCTTATCACATGGTCGGTGGGCTCTCCCATCGGAAAGATCGATATCGAAAAGGATGATTTCAATGCTCATATAGAGAAATTAAAGCATACCCTGGAAATCGGCGAAATTCTTGAAGCCGAAAACCTGAGAATGTTCTCCTTCTATATCCCGAAGGACAAGAAGGCATCGGACTATAAGGACGAGGTCATAGAGCGATTAGGCATCATGTATGATACGGCGAAAAATTACAAAGTCTCTCTCCGCCATGAAAACGAAAAGGGTATATACGGCGATATTCCCGAGAGATGTCTTGATATTCATAAAGCACTGCCCGGACTTAAGGGAATATTCGACCCTGCAAACTTCGTCCAATGCGGCGCGGACACCTTAAAAGCGTGGGATATGTTGAAAGACTATATTTACTATATGCATATTAAGGACGCAAAGGCAGACGGAAAGGTTGTCCCGGCAGGATACGGCAACGGAAATGTGAAGGAAATCGTGACAAGCTTTATTGCAGGCGGCGGAAATACATTTACAATAGAGCCGCATCTGACTGTCTTTGACGGTTTTTCCCACCTTGAACGCAAGGGTGAGAAGAGCGAAATCACCGAATACGGCTACCCGGACAGCAACACCGCCTTTGATGCGGCTTGCAATGCCTTTAAAAATCTCCTATAACTATCTGAATCGAGAGGTTTTTCATTATGGAAAAAATCAAACTTGGTATCATCGGAATCGGAAATATGGGTTCCAGTCACGCATCCAACATAAAGAACGGCAAATGCCCGGAAATTGAGCTTGTGGCAATCGCTGACTCAAACCCGGAAAGACTTGGCTGGGCAAAGCAGCAGAACTATGCCGAGGGCATTACATATTTTGACAACGCCGTGGAAATGCTGGACAGTGGAATCATCAATGCCTGCCTTGTCGCCGTGCCGCACTACGACCATACCAAATACGCGATTGCATGTATGAAGCGCGGTATCCACGTTATGGTGGAAAAGCCGGCGGGCGTGTATACAAAGCAGGTACGGGAGATGAATGCCGAAGCAGATAAACACCCTGACGTGGTTTTCGGCATGATGTTCAATCAGCGCACCAACTGCCTCTACCGGAAGCTTCGGGAGCTGGTACAGTCCGGCGATTACGGCCAGATCAGACGGACGAACTGGATCATAACCGACTGGTATCGTCCGCAGGCTTATTATGATTCCGGTAACTGGCGCGCCACCTGGGCAGGTGAGGGCGGCGGTGTGCTGTTGAATCAATGTCCGCACCAGCTGGATCTGTGGCAGTGGATCTGTGGAATGCCTGCTAAGGTGGAATCACATCTCCATTTCGGGAAGTGGCACGATATCGAGGTCGAGGACGATGTGACGACCTATGTGGAATATGCAAACGGAGCAACCGGAGTATTTATCACCACGACAGGTGATGCGCATGGCACAAACCGTTTTGAAATCCAGATGGATAAGGCCAAATTCGTTGTGGAAAATGATAAACTGATCATGACCGAGTACGAAATGACCGAACAGGAATTTTCCAAAACCAATAAAGAGCCCTTTGCCACGGTAGGAAGCACTACCCGTGAGGTTGAGACAGATGGCGAAAATCCGCAGCATATAGGTGTCCTGAACGCCTGGGCAAACGCCATACTCCACGGAGGCAGGCTTGTGGCTGACGGGAAAGAGGGAATCAACGGCCTCACCCTCTCCAACGCGATGCATCTGTCCGCATTTTTGGGCAAAACGGTGGAAATCCCCCTCGACGAGGAATTGTACTATCAGGAGCTTATGAAGAGAATCGCTGCCTCTAAGCGGAAAACAGGAATCAAGTCCGTATTTGTAGATACAAGTGGCAGCTACGGAGGTAATAAATAAATATGAAGGTTGTTAACGCTGCCGTAATCGGTATCGGAAACATGGGTTCTGCCCACGCCGCATGTATTGCCGAAAACAACATAAAAGGCATGACCCTTGCTGCGGTTTGTGATATATCAGAAGAAAAGCTTGCAGAATTTTCAGAAAAATATCCGAAGGTGAAATGCTATAGGCACTATGAAGAATTATTCGACGATAAAATCTGCGACAGCGTTATCATAGCCGTGCCCCACCCTCTGCATGCCGAGATTGCCGTGAAAGCCCTTGAAATGGGGCTTCATGTCATGCTTGAGAAGCCGGCGGACATTTCGGTTTCGAAAGTGGAATGGCTGAATCAGGCAGCACAAGGATCGGACAGGGTGTTCTCCGTAATGTTTAACCAGCGCACCAATCCCTTGTTTGCAAAAGCACGCGATATCGTAAAAAGCGGACAGCTTGGTGAGCTTAAACGGACCGTATGGATCATCACAAACTGGTTTCGCACGCAAAGCTACTACGATTCGGGCAGCTGGCGTGCTACCTGGTCAGGCGAAGGCGGCGGCGTACTATTGAACCAGGCACCGCACAACCTTGATCTGTGGCAATGGATCTGCGGAATGCCCAAAAGCGTAACGGCATTCTGCGATGTTGCAAAATACCATAATATCGAGGTTGAGGACGACGTGACGATCTTCACAAGATATGCAAACGGAGCAACCGGTGTCTTCATGACCTCTACCGGAGAATATCCCGGAACAAACCGTCTCGAAATATCCGGCGATCTGGGTAAAATTGTCCTGGAAAACGGAATTTTGAAATGGTACAAACTGAAGCAGTCTGCAAGCGAGGTGATCGCCGAATCGTCCCAGAGCTTTGCGCAGATCGATTATGATTATGAGGAAATAAGCCAGGATGGACCTGAAGCTTCCCACAAGGGCATCTTACAGAATTTTGCCAACGCCATTTTAAGCGGCGAGGAGCTTATCGCGCCGGGAACCGACGGTATCTATGAGCTTACACTGTCAAATGCGGCATACCTTTCCCAGTGGCAGGGCAACATCGCTGTTGCTCTACCGTTTGACGACGCACTTTTTGACCGCCTGTTAGCGCAAAAGAAAATGTCATCGCACTATCATGGGGCCGAATTGGCGGGAAAAGAAAATATGTCCTATCTTCCCAGATGGCAGGTACGATGGTAAAAACAGTGGGGGCATTAAGCCCCCATTTTTTCATTCCATCCCCGCATACACTGTTTTCAGCGCCGGATAGATTTCCCGGAACACCTGATACCGTCTCTCGTACTTCTCTACAAGCTCTGGTCGTGGCTCCACGATCTCCTTCACCTTCACGATCTTCTCCGCAGCCTCTTCTACGCTGGCATATTCGCCACAGGCAACCGCCGCCAGCATAGCGCCTCCAAGAGCAGGCCCTTCCTCCACGGCGAGCACCTCCACCGTGAGATTCATAATGTTTGCGATCATGGTCTTCCAGAGCGCACTCTTCGCTCCGCCGCCGCAAATCCTTGTTTTTTCCATAGAGATCCCAAGCTTCCTGGCTACCTCCAGGGAATCCCGAAGCGCATAGGCCACTCCCTCCAGAACGGCCTGGGTCATATCACTTCTGGCGGTGTCCATCGTCATTCCGATGAAGGTTCCTCTTGCCTTGGGATCATTGTGAGGGGAACGTTCCCCCATCAGGTACGGCAGGAAATACACATGATTTTCCCCTAATTTGTCGTCCGTGATGGATGCCTGTTCCCCGGCAAATTCCCTGGTCTTAAGAATATCTTCCATCCACCACTTATTGCAGGAGGCAGCGCTGAGCATGCAGCCCATCAGATGATAATGACAGTCCGCATGAGCAAAGGCATGGAGTGCATTATATGCATCCACCCGAAATGCTCCCGATGGAATGAAGATCGTTCCCGACGTCCCAAGTGAGATGTTACAGGAGCCCTCCCCGACAGTCCCGGTTCCCACGGCCGCTGCCGCATTGTCACCAGCTCCCGCCGCCACCTTCACACAAGACGGAAGCTTCAGTTCACAGGCCACCTCCGGCAGCAATGTACCAACTGCCTCAAAGCTTTCGAACACCTTCCCCATCTGCTCTTCCCTCAGATGACAGATATCCAGCATCTCCTTAGACCAGCAGCGATTCTTCACATCATACAACAATGTCCCGGAAGCGTCCGAGGCATCCGAGCAGTGCACCCCGGTAAGCCGATAAGCCAGATAATCCTTGGGCAGCATGACCTTTCTTATCCTGGCAAAGTTCTCCGGCTCCTTGTTATAGACCCAGAGCACCTTCGGCGCCGTAAACCCGGTAAATGAAATATTTCCTGTATACCGGGATAAGGTTTCTTTCCCGATCACCTCATTCAGATAGTCACATTCTTCAAAAGTCCTGCTGTCATTCCACAAGATGGCCGGGCGGATAACACGATCCTCCTCGTCCAGGATCACCAGCCCATGCATCTGCCCGCCAAAGCTGATTCCCGCCACCTTCGATTTATCGGTATCTGCCAGCAGCTCCTTCAATCCTTCCATGGTCTGGGCAAACCAGTCTTCCGGCCTCTGCTCAGACCAACCGGGGTGTGGAAAATAAATAGGATACTCCTTCGATACGATCTTCTCGATCGTACCGTCTGCCTCCATTAACAATAATTTGACCGCAGATGTTCCGAGGTCTATGCCGATATATTTCATTGCTGTCATCCTTTCTCGTTCCAACCTGGATATATTCCTCGATAGTTCGTTCCAACCTGGATATATTCCTCGATGGTTCGTTCCAACCTGGATACATCCCTCACGAACCGACCGACGGTTCGCTCGGGAAATATCCAGGGTTGGAACTAAGTATCAATTTGGGAATTATCCGGGGTTGGAACTAAGCATCAATTGGTGAGCTATACTTCCAATATGTACTGATTTAATAGCATCTCCAGCATCTCCTGGCGGCCGGAGGTGTTCTTCGAGGTGCCATGTTCCAGTGCGTAAGCTTCCAATTCCGCGAAGCCCACTTTTCCATCTACAATATCCTTTCCGATTCCTTCCCGGTAGCTGGCATAGCGTTGTTCCTTAAAGTTCTCGAATACGCGATCCTCAATGAGCTTCGCCGCCACCTTCAGGCCTCTGGCGAAGGTATCCATCCCGGCAATGTAAGCCAGGAACAGATCATCCTCCTCGAAGGAACCACGGCGCACCTTGGAGTCGAAGTTCAGTCCGCCTTTGGTAAAGCCGCCGTCCATCAGCACTTCATACATCGCCAGGGTGGTATCGTACACGTTGGTGGGGAACTGATCCGTATCCCAGCCCAGCATGGGATCGCCCTGGTTGGCGTCCACACTTCCCAAAACGCCGTTGATCCGGCAGTTGTTCAGCTCATGCTGGAAGGTATGCTGCGCCAACGTAGCGTGATTTGCTTCAATATTCAGCTTAAAATGATCGATCAGATCATATTTTCTCAGGAAAGCAAGCACTGCGGCGCTGTCGAAATCATACTGGTGCTTCGTGGGTTCCTTGGGCTTCGGTTCGATCAGAAGCTGTCCCGTAAATCCGATCTCGTCGGCATAATCCACCGCCATACGCAGCAGGCGTGCCAGATTATCAAGCTCCAGCCCCATATCCGTGTTCAGCAGCGTCTCATAGCCCTCACGGCCGCCCCAGAATACATAGTTCTCGCCACCCAGCTCCTTGGTGATCTCCATTGCTTTCTTGATCTGCGCCGCCGCATAAGCGAAAACAGTGGCATTGCAGGAGGTTCCCGCACCGTGTACAAACTTATCATCACCAAAAGCATTGGTAGTTCCCCAGAGACATTTGATCCCGGTTCTTTCCATCTCCTCCCGGATCACCTTCACGATCTCATCCAGGCGCCGATTGGTCTCCCTTAGCGTTGCGGCTCGCGGCGCGATATCCGCATCATGGAAGCAGAAGAAAGGAATCTGCATCTTCTCCATAAACTCAAACGCTGCATGGACGCGTTCGATGGCCTTCTGCATATCGTCCGCGGTATTGTCCCAAGGACGAAACATGGTATCTGTGCCAAAGGGATCCCTCCCCATATAGGTCAGGGTATGCCAGTAAGACATGGCAAAACGGCACTGCTCCTTCATGGTTTTCCCCATCACGACTTCCTCCGGATTGTAATACTTGAAAGCAAATGGATTCTTGCTTTTCGGTCCTTCGTATTGAATTGCTGGTGTGTCAAAATAAGACATTATGTACCCTCCTTTTAATTAGTTCATTCATTAAACTAATTAAGTTATAACATGGATCGGAACCTTTGTCAAGATTGATTGTTATTAACTTCATGTGCCAACTTCATGTGCCAACTTCATGTGCAGATTGATCGTTATCAAGTCCATGTGCAGATGTAACAGTTCAGTCAACGCTCATTACTATATATGATATCTGGAAGGTACTGTTCCCATATGCTGTTTAAATGTCTTCGAGAAATAGAACTGATCGCTGAATCCGCAGGAAGCCGCGACCGCCTTGACAGACAGCCCCATCCTCAGCAGACGGCACGCCTGCTTCAAGCGATATTCCACGATATATTGATTGGGAGAGACGGATAGTTCCTTTCGAAAAAGCCGGTACAGTGTGGTACGATCCATCCGCATCATATCGCACAGGCGCTGCACGGTAAAATCCGGCCGAAAATAATTGCTGTGGATCAGCGTCATGGCAGTGGCAAAAACAGCGTTGTATTCCCGTCCCCCTGTGCTTCGCTCCGGGGGGAGTTCGTCCGCATAAATACCAAGAAGTGTCAGCAGAAGGCCGTTGGCCTCCAGCTTATTCTGCCGATAGATGTCCAGTCCTTCCAGCTTCTCATACAATGGCAGAAGAGCCATCCTTTCGTCCCGGGGAAAAACAGGTGCCTGCTGGCTTATGCGAAAATCTGCCAGGATATCATCCACCCCTTTCCCTATAAAATTGACCCACACATACTCCCACGGATCTTCCGGCTCCGGATAATAATATACAGTTGTATACGGATAAAAGAGAAAGCTTTCACCGGCTCTGACGTGATAGCGCTTTCCACCGTATTCCAGATAACCTCCCCCGCGCACAATGTAATGGATCACATAGCAGGGCTGCATGCCGGGACCAAAGGAATGCATGTCAGAGCAGTCCTGACGCCCGACCATCGTAAGCTGGATCGTATCATTTAAATATTGCATTGTTGCCTCCTCCCAACCAAGTAATCTCATCTGCAACAAAACTACATGCATTTGTCGCAAATTTCTATGGAATTTCATGATTTTTCCATATTATAATTCTCTTATCTAAATGTAACGCAATTTCAGAAGGAGGTCAATACCAATGTTAAAACAAACACCACCCATGGGATGGAATTCCTGGAACACTTTCGGGGAAAATATCAACGAAGCCCTGATCTTCGAGACAGCAGACATGCTTGTGGAAAGCGGGCTGCATAAGAAGGGATACGAATATCTCGTCATCGACGACTGCTGGTCCATGAAGGAGCGTGACGCAGACGGCCGTCTGGTGGCGGATCCGGTGAAGTTCCCTCACGGCATGAAGGCTGTGGCCGATTACGTCCATCAGAAGGGACTGAAATTCGGTATGTATTCCTGTGCCGGCAATCTCACCTGTGTAGGCTATCCCGGCAGCTTTGAGCATGAATTTATCGATGCCAAAACCTTCGCGGAATGGGGTGTCGATTATCTGAAATACGACTATTGCTACCACAGCCCCATCATTCATGGAAAATACTTATACCGCCGCATGGGAATCGCTCTGGAAAACTGCGGCCGCGATATTCTCTTCTCCGCCTGCAGCTGGGGTGCCGATGAGACCCATGAATGGATCAAGGAGACATCCTCCTCTATCTGGCGCTCCACGGGAGATATCTTCGATACCTGGGACTCGGTCAAGAGCCTGGTAAAACAGCAGGAGAAGCTGCTCCCATACCAGGGTGTCGGCTGCTTCAACGATATGGATATGCTCATCGTCGGCATGTATGGCAAGGGCAATGTAGGTCTGGCCGGCTGCAACGATATCCAGTACAGAACGCATTTTTCCATCTGGGCCTTCATGGGCTCCCCGCTGATGATCGGCTGTGACATCCGCTCCATGAGCCATGCCACCCTGGAAACCCTCACCAACGAAGAATTGATTGCCATCAACCAGGATCCGGCCTGCCGCCAGCCTTACAAGCTCAGTGGAATCTGGGGCGGTGACGATCTGATCACGTATGCCAAGCAGTTGGCAAATGGCGACCTCGCCATCGGCATGTTCAATCTCAGTGAAGAAAAGTGCGTCGCCCATATAAATATGGACGAATTTGGTCTTCCGCTTTCCACCGGCCAGACGCTTCTACTGCACGATGTCTGGACCAAAGAGGACAGCAGTGTAAAGAACGGAACCATTCATAAGGAACTTGCAGCCTACGATTGTGCCGTCTACCGCGCAAAGGTGGTGAGCCTCTAATGGCTCTCTGTACAAGCTGCAAAAAGACGCTTTGCTTCAATGATATCGGAGCCACCAAGAAGTTCCTTGGCAGAGGCAGTACCAGCTACCTCTGCCGCAACTGCCTTGCCGCGAAGCTTGGTGTAACGCCGGAGCTCATTGAGAAGAAGATCGAACAGTTTAAACTTCAAGGGTGTACGCTGTTTGTGTGAAGTTTTGTCAGATGTGAAAAGGGGGGCGAATTCGTCCCCCTCATTTTTTTCTCGCTCCGTCATTTATGGATTCTTATCCATAGCTACTCCAATACTACTAAGACGGCTTCACCTGCCGGAATATCTCTCAATTCCAACTTTTTGTTACCAGTAGCGCCGGATGTCTTCACTGCACTCTGAATCTTGCAGTACGAAACATCTTTTGTAAAATTCAAAGTAACCGTCTGCATTCCTGTTGTATCATTATTCACTACATAGTATGCCTCTTTCCCTCGATAGTCAAATACGCCTATCAGCGCACCTCTCCCGGTCTCCGTTATTCCCTGATCCGACAACGTCGGTATTGTTATCGAAGCCAAGGTTCCGTAACCGGTCGCAGTGATGCCTGTCTCACTTTGAAGAGCGCTTCCTTTCGCCAATACCGCCACGCTCGTTGCGTTCATCAGCACTTCGTCAACCGCCGCAATCTGCGCATTTGCCTCCTTCGCATAGCTGCCCCACTTCGTCAGTTCTCCGTTTGCCGCAATCAGGCCGTTTCTCTCATAATCATACTTGTCATCCGAAGACTCATATGCATAATAAGCCGGCTGAACCAGGGTAAAATATTCAATCCCCTTCGCGCCATATGCCAGGGTCGTGTTGACATTCCATAGAAACTCACCCTTTGTAGGTGTATTATTATTCCCCGTTGTATCAAGATTTTCCCCGGCATCATTGAAATTGCTGCCCGCCTGCACAAATCCCCAGAATGGGATTCCCTTATCGAGCGCTTTCTGCCGTGTAACGGCAAGATTGGTGAAATAAGTACTCTTGCCAACGATAAATGCGTATGTATCATAAGACAGGTGGCTCGCATTTGTTGCTTCTAAATATTCATCCAAATAAGTATTATAATACTCTGTCACATTCTTACCGGAAGCACTCGCCCACGCCTGGATCATTCCATACAGGTTGATATAAGCATTCAGATTCGTATATCGATTGAGCTGTTTCGCTGCATTCGCATAGAACCTCAGTGTATTCGCGGAAGTGCCGCTTCCATAGTAGGACGCCGTTGTAGGCTCGTCGATCAGATGAAGCCCCTTAAAGGAAGTAAAATTGCTGTACAAGCCTAATTCTGCCACAACGTCACTCCTGTATAAAAGGCTATTGTCATTCACATAAACACCTATCCCATACTTTTCCGCCAGGTATAATGACTTTGTGATCACATCACTCGTGCCTGTCTCGGACCAGCTCGCTGAACTTGCCACGATCAGATTGACGCCGATATCTTGAATCTTCTGAAAGACATCGTCTGTCACCAGGTCACGGTATGTCCCATTCTTATCCGTTGTGCGGTATGGGCCATAGAAACCTCCGATCGGCATGACATGTTCCGCAGTTGAGATCGACGCGCTCTTTTCACTGCCGTCATACAAAGTTACATTCCTGGTATAAAGACCGTAGCTATTTACAATCTTATATGTGCCTGCCTGATTCAAGGTATCTCCGGCCTTATATTCCTTCCCGATTTCTACGTTATCACCCGTTACAATAAATGGCCCGGTTCCGGTAATAACATAACTGCCGTTTGCCAGATTATAGGTTTCCGTAGTTTCCTTTTTATATCCGGCATCAAACAAAACTGCCTGACTGCTGTTCGAGGCAACCTTCAGATCCGCTCCGTTCTTATCCCAGAAACGGACATTGCTCAGCTTGGCATTCACTGCGTCGCCCATAAGATAAATACCAAAGTGTTCCGGGCTTACGTCTGTTTCGCCTGTTCTCTCCTGCGTCTGCGAAACAAGAGCTTCTCTTTGACCGTCCATCTCCCGAACCACTGTATACGTATAATCATTGTCTGCTACCGCAAATTTCACATAATAAGTGTATCCCACCTCAAACAACGGATTGATCCCTCCGGTATAGTTTCCGGAATATGCAATTCCCTTGCCCTTCCGGTAAGGATAATCATCTATCGGAAGGGATGTTCCGACAAGCGCATACTTATTTGATGTTCCTTCAAAAGCCTCCACCGTATAGGTCATATAACATTCTGTCTCCAAGACGCTCTCTACAGCCGTTTCATTATAAATATATCCGCTTGTCTCGCCCCAATAGTAGACATCATATGCCGCCGCTGCTGAAGGAATCGTCACCGCCGTATCCGTATCCGTCCAGCTATCAGCCAGCGCATATTCCTCCAACAGCTCCATGCGTGAAGCAACCTTCACCGTTCCTGCCGGACCATAGATCTGAAGGTTACGGCCCATGGTATCGTCTCTGTCTGTATAATTATTGAGGTAGATATAGTTGTTATTATAGAGGATTCCATTAAACCACATACCAAGCTTCAGATCATTCTCGGTTCCGCCGCCGTCATTGTCCACAAATTCAAAACTCATCTGAAGCTTCAGGTCGATTTCGGTAAACACCGTTCCTGCAGCAGTCGAATCAAACGTAAGCTTTGTGAATCCTGTTTTTTCATCTGCGCCATTCATCATGCTAAGTGCTTTTTCCGTGAAAATAAGCTTGATTCCCTGCCAGTTTGTTTTCCCGCCAATAAAGACTGCTGCTCCGGGCGCGGCCTTGACGACACCGGTAAAAACGGTGCCGTCAAGACTGCTTCCGGAGTACGTACCGGACACGTCCGTCGTATACGTATCATCCGCGATTCCGAAATCACGAAAGGTTATTTCACGCAGTCCCTCCGGCAGCAACTTCATTTTTTTTTTAGATTCACCAAATCCTTGACATCAATTACGCCGTCTTTGTTCACATCCGCAGATTTCCGTTCATCGACCTTCCCTACAAGTATCTGCCGTAAAAGCGTCAGATCCGCCGCATTTATATCGCCATCCTCATTCACATCGCCGGCATAGAGGGAAGTGAGCGTCAGAGTCCCGCCGCCATGTCCATAAAGAGCTAATTTATTGCCCATTTCGTCTACACAATCATCGTAACGGATATAGCAGTTATCATAGAGCTTGTCATTCATCCATATGCCAAGCTTCAAATCATTCGTGGTCGCTTCACCATCGTAATTCACGCATTCAAAACTCATCTGTAACTTGAGCTCCGTGTTACTAAAAGATGATACTCCTGCTGTTTCCGCGCTTAAGGTCTCAAGAAGAGTCCCCGTTCCCTTATAATATACATTCAACTTACTCCCGTCGAGACTGAACCCTAGCAGTATTCCTGTATCAAACCCCGTCCCGCCAATCCACCAATAATCCAGCTGGCCTTCCGAAACGTTAGCTTTTACTTTACCGGTCAATACTGTTCCTATCAGACTGGATCCACCTTCATATTCCCAAATTTTCGAAGGATCAAAATTACCATTATTGATTCCAAAATCACGGAAGGTGATCTCTTTTAAGTATTCCGGCATGGTTCGTTCTTTTGATTTAAATGTAATATTCTGCCCAAAGTCAGCCGGCACATGGATATATCTTCCCATACTACTCTCATAATCATCAATATAGTAATATGTATTGTCATACAATTTATCATTAAACCAGATGCCCAGCTTCAGGTCATCTGCACTCCCGTCACGGTCATGCTTTACCAGTTCAAAGCTTACAGAAAGCTTGATATCGCTATTTACAAAACTCCCCACTCCGGCTGTCTCTGCTGAGAAAGTATCCGGCATCCCATCAATCTTTCCTTCTGAACCATCGCGTACAAACATTGACGCCGCATCGATAAAATGGAATCGTATTCCGGTCCAATCCCTTGTTCCGCCAATATACACACTCGCGCCAGATGCCGCATTGATTGTTCCGGTCAACACGGTTCCTGCTAAGTTTGAACCGTATTGATAGGTATTGAGCGTATTTTTCGTCGTATACTCCCTGCCAAATCCAAAGTCCGAAAACGTGATCTCCTTTAAGTATTCCGGCATGGTTTTTTCCGGTTTATCCGATATAAGCTTAACCGGTCCGGCTGCCACATGGATATAGTTTCCCATGCTTCCTTGATAATCATCCATATAGAAATAGGTGTTATTATAAATTTTTCCGCCAAACCAGATACCCAGCTTTAAGTCATCGGCTGTCCCGTCTTCATCATGATCGACAAGTTCGAAGCTCAT